>NZ_CATJGZ010000144.1:0-10742 GCF_949740115.1 Bacteroides sp. 41_26 | reverse complement strand
TGTATTTGGCGGACAGGCTATGATGGCTTAGCGGACAAATAGATATAAATAAGAGATCGCCCGGTTCATTCTTAGGAGTGAATCGGGCGATTTTTGTTTATTATAAGTCTTTCAGTAATACTTTACTTGCTTTTTTGTAGTACTCTTCTCTTGATTCTACCAGTACCCGCCACTCATCACTGAACTCTTCTTCTTTGTCTATCTTGAAGTTCTCAGAACCATAAGTATCAAGGCGCTCGAGTAGTACAGCTACGTTTAATTTATTGATATCCATGGAAGGCTGATAAGCAATGTTTTCGCTTTTTTGGTCAGTCACAACTTCGTGTATCAGATTGATTTCCTGCAACTGATACAATGTCTGATTGGTGAGTCGTATCGGGATCTGATGTTCGTCTGCCAGCTGTTCGGAGGTATATGGGGGCTCGTTTTGTTCAAAGCGTTTGGCTATAAGAGACATAATGAGGATAGAGATAAAGTCCCGGTAACGGCGGCTGATATTCTGGGTGTCTTTATCGAAACTAAAATTCCTTATGTTTTGTCCTGCAAAAGTCAGTTCTGCTCCAAACAAACAGATGGTCCAGGAGATTTGCAACCACAACAGGAACATCGGTAAGGCAGCAAAGCTGCCGTAGATGGCATTATAGCGCGATACCCATAACTGACTGCTGATGTATAGAAACTGGAATGCCTGGTAAGCAGAACCGGCAAGGATTCCTGATATCAGAGCATGTTTGAACTTCACTTTTGTGTTGGGCATAAATATATAAAGCCCTGTAAACATAAACCAGGTGAGCACAAAGGGGATAAGCCGTATCAGAAACTTCATAATAGGAGCCAGCAAAACGAAATCTTCTATCTGCTTCAACATTGTACTCATGAAGATGGAAAGACCACCGGAAACAACAATAAGGATAGGCATCAGAAGAAACATAGAGAAATAGTCGGTGATTTTGCGATACATATTTCTCGCTTTTTTTACTCCCCAAATGCGGTTGAAGGTAATTTCGATGTTACTTACCAGATTGATTACCGTCCACAATAACATGATTAAACCCACTCCGATGAAAACTCCACCTTTGGTTTGCGACAAGTAAGAGTTTACAAACTCAAGAATGGTATCAGAGGTTTCGGTTGCACCTCCAAAACCGTTGCGGAACTGATGTTCCATTATGGTGGAGACACCAAATCCCCGGGCAATGGCAAATACAATGGCAAGTATAGGTACAATGGCGAGCAATGTGCTATATGTTAGTGCAGAAGCTTTATTGACAATACGGTCTTTGGTGAAACGGTTGATGCAGAGATAAATGGTTTTGATGATATTGTAAACCGAGAATTTAGTTTTGGTTACCTCATCTTCCGTGATACGCCAGATGTCATAGGTGATAAATTTCCATATATCTGCTATTCTTTTATTCATGGCATTCAGTAGATTATAATTTTAAAAAAAAGCAGTCGGCCTGTAAGCCGAGTTCTGTCCTTGTATAATTTTTAATTTATAATTATTAATTAAACAAGTGCCTGTCATTTATCTGAGTGACATGTTACCATGCCACTTTAGCGGTCTACCCTCCGACATGGAGCGAGCAACTCTCATAACGCCGGTATACATGACCTTACAACTCCCAAGACGTACAGCCCGACACGTCACCATGCGGCTGGTGGGCTTTTACTCCACCTTCTCACCCTTACCTTGTCTTTCCGAAGAAAGAGAGGCGGTTATTTTCTTCTACGTTACTCTACCCTCGCGGACAGCTTTCTGTTAGGAAGTGGGATGCTCTGTGTTGCCCGGACTTTCCTCCTGTGCCGAAACACACGCGACAGACCAGCCAACTGCTTTAGGGGGGCAAAAGTACGTCATTTATTTCTTTTATGCTAAAAAATAAACACAAACTTCTTCTTTATTGTTCGTGCAATCCCTATCTTTGCTTTTAGAATGGAGTCAGTAGTTAGACGTTAGTAGTTGGTAGTTAGAATCCTTTCGGCATGACAACGCTAATATGCTGCACAGATTCTAACTACCAACTACTATCTACCAACTACTATCTACCAACTACTATCTACCAACTACTAATTTCAATTATGCTTCAATGAAAATGCGTATCTTTTTTTTCAGCTTGTTATGGTTTATAGTGACAGGCATTAAAGCTCAGGACATTCCGTCCGTACCTGCCGATTCGGCTTATGGTGTTGTTAGTGTATCTGTTTGTAATATGCGTGCTGAGGGTAAATTTACCTCTGGTATGACTACGCAGGCTTTGCTGGGGATGCCGGTGAAGGTATTGCAATATACAGGCTGGTATGAGATACAAACACCTGACGACTATACCGGATGGGTGCATCGGATGGTTATCAGCCCAATGTCCAAAGAGAAGTACGATGAATGGAACCGGACAGAGAAGATAGTAGTAACGGCACATTATGGATTTACGTATGAAAAGCCTAATGAACATTCTCAGACAGTTTCGGATGTTGTGGCAGGCAATCGTCTGAAGTGGGAGGGGAGTAAAGGACATTTTTATAAGGTCTCTTATCCAGATGGCAGACAGGCCTATATTTCAAAGTCGATAGCAAAGCCCGAAAAAGAATGGCGTTCAGAGTTGAAGCAAGATGCAGGGAGTATTATTCGTACAGCTTATACGATGATGGGAGTTCCGTATTTATGGGCGGGTACTTCTTCTAAAGGGGTGGACTGTAGTGGTTTGGTGCGTACTGTACTTTTTATGCATGATATTATTATTCCCCGGGATGCTTCGCAACAAGCATATATAGGGCAACATATTGACATAGCACCTGATTTTAGTAATGTGGAGCCGGGTGATCTTGTTTTCTTTGGACGGCAGGCTACGGCTGAGAAAAAAGAGTCTGTTTCGCACGTCGGTATATATATAGGTGATAAGAGATTTATTCATGCTTTGGGTGATGTGCATATCAGTAGTTTTAATCAGGCAGATAAGGAGTATGATGCATTTAATGCCGGGCGATTGCTTTTCGCTGTCCGTTTTCTACCTTTTATAAATAAGGGGGCGGAATTGAATACAACACTTACAAACCCCTACTATAAAAAGAATTAGCATGCAAAATAGAAGAGATTTTCTGAAGACTGCCGCCCTGGCGGCTATAGGTTCCGGTCTGATTGTGAACAATACTTTTGCGGAAGCTTCTCATCCTGCTTCTTTTTCTATAAACAGGTTGGGAAAGGGTGGAAAGATGAAAATGAAGTTTTTTCCTTATGAATTAAAACTGAAGCATGTGTTTACGGTAGCTTCCTTTTCGCGTACTACGACTCCTGATGTGCAAGTGGAGATAGAATATGAAGGGGTGACCGGATATGGTGAAGCTTCCATGCCTCCCTATTTGGGGCAAACAGTGGATAGTGTGATGAAGTTTCTGAGTAAGGTTAATCTGGAACAGTTTGATGATCCGTTTGAACTGGAAGATATTCTGGCTTATGTTGATAGTTTGAGTCCGGGCGATACGGCAGCAAAAGCGGCCTTTGCATGATCTGGTAGGAAAACTGTTGGGAGCTCCCTGGTATAAGATATGGGGGCTGAACAAAGAAAAGACACCTTCTACCACGTTTACTATTGGTATTGATACACCGGATGTAGTACGTGAAAAGACACTTGAGGTGGCTGGGCAATTTAATATACTAAAGGTGAAACTGGGACGTGAAAACGATAAGGAGATGATTCGGACAATTCGCTCGGTCAGTACGCTCCCGATAGCTGTAGATGCCAATCAGGGCTGGAAAGATAAATTCTATGCGCTCGATATGGTTCATTGGTTGAAAGAACAGGGGATTGTGATGATTGAGCAACCTATGCCTAAAGAACAGTTGGAAGACATTGCCTGGGTCACTCAGCAGAGTCCGTTACCGGTGTTTGCTGATGAATCTTTGCAGCGTCTTAGTGATGTGGCTGCTTTAAAAGGTGCTTTTACCGGAATCAATATAAAGCTGATGAAATGTACCGGAATGCGTGAGGCATGGAAAATGGTGACTTTAGCGCGTGCACTGGATATGAAAGTAATGGTAGGGTGTATGACCGAGACATCTTGTGCCATATCTGCTGCTGCGCAATTTTCTCCGGCCGTTGATTTTGCTGATTTGGATGGTAATTTACTTATCTCCAATGATCGTTTTAAGGGAGTGGAGGTATTAAAAGGCAAAATTACGCTCAATAACTTACCAGGAATTGGAGTCACACTGTCAGTCTGACAGGTACTAATGTGGCAATAAAATAATGTGCTAATTGAATAATATGCCAATGTGCCAATTGCCATGCGGTATGCCACAGCGCAGCCAATTGGTATATTGGCACATTGGCATATTGGCACATTATTTAGCATATTATCCAAATTGTTTTTCTGCCATGTTAAAAGCCTTGTCATGTAACGAATGCAAATTTGTCAGTGTCCGTCGTTAAGCGCTGTTAATCAGTAAATATTCTCTGTTAAAAGAGGACAAAAAAGAGTGACAAGTGGAATAAGTGAATGATTTTTGTCGTTATTTTAACGTCATAAAGTTAAAACAAATTAGAATATTAACATTTTAAAGAATAAACAAAGAGTAGTATGAAACAGACAACAAAAAACATTCTTGGAGTAGGAGCCATCGTTCTTCTGAGTTCAGGAGTTGCAGGTTTAACAACCTATAAAATGATGCAGACAGGAGATAGCGACAAGCAGGCGTCATTTAATGAGGTGTTCCAACAGAATCCTGATGTGAAACTGGCTGCTTTTGATGCAATCAATGCGCAACCGGTAGACTTGACACAGGCGGCAGAGAATTCGCTTCATGCTGTAGTACATATAAAGTCCACTCAACAATCAAAAACTCAGACTGTTCAGGGAGCACCTGATATTTTTGACTTCTTCTTTGGTGATGGCGGCGGACGTCAGCGCCGGGTACAGACACCGGAGCGTGTAGGTTTTGGTTCGGGAGTTATCATCTCTAAGGATGGATATATTGTAACCAACAACCACGTGATTGATGGTGCGGATGAAATAGCAGTGAAGTTGAATGACAATCGCGAATTTAAAGGCCGTATCATTGGTACAGACCCGAGTACTGACCTTGCATTGGTGAAAATAGAAGCAGACGATGATCTGCCTACTATTCCGGTAGGTGATTCAGAAGCACTGAAAGTAGGTGAGTGGGTACTCGCGGTAGGTAATCCGTTCAATCTGAACTCTACTGTAACGGCAGGTATTGTAAGTGCAAAAGCCCGTACGCTGGGTGTTTACAATGGTGGCATTGAATCTTTTATTCAGACGGATGCCGCTATCAACCAGGGTAACAGCGGTGGTGCACTGGTAAATGCAAAGGGAGAATTGGTAGGTATCAATTCTGTGCTTTCGTCACCTACAGGTGCGTATGCCGGATATGGTTTTGCTATACCAACCAGTATTATGAAAAAGGTGGTTGCCGACCTGAAAGAGTTTGGAACCGTACAGCGTGCTATGTTGGGTATCGCAGGAGCTTCATTGGGAAGCAGTATTATGGAAGACCAGCAACCTATAGACAAGTCGGGCACTACGCTTCGTGATAAAGCGAAAGAGTTTGGTGTAGTAGACGGAGTTTGGGTACGTGAAATTACTGAAGGTGGTTCGGCATCCGGTGCGGATATCAAAGTAGACGATGTGATCATAGGTATTGATGGTAAGAAGGTTCACAACTTTGCCGACTTGCAGGAAGCGCTTGCAAAACATCGTCCGGGTGATAAGATTACTGTGAAGTTGATTCGCGATAAGAAAGAAAAGAGTGTGGAAGTGACTTTGAAGAATGAGCAAGGTACTACAAAAGTAATAAAGAATGCCGGAATGGAAATTCTGGGTGCAGCTTTCAGAGAACTCCCTGCCGACTTGAAGAAGCAACTCAACTTGGGATATGGTATAGAGGTAACAGGTGTTTCCAATGGTAAGATGAAAGATGCAGGTATCCGTAAGGGATTCATCATTCTGAAAGCTAACGGACAGCAGATACGTAAAGTGAGCGATCTGGAAGAGGTGCTGAAAGCAGCAACCAAATCACCGGATCAGGTATTATTCCTCACAGGAATGTTCCCATCAGGAAAACGTGCTAATTATGCTGTTGACCTGACTCAGGAATAGTTTATTAATTGAAAATTGAAAGTTACTATGCAGTATATAGCGCAGCCAACTTTCAATTTTCAATTTTCAACTTTCAATTAAAAAAAGGGTGCCGGTATACAACTTGTCGGCATCTCTTTTTGTTTATACAGATAATAATAATGGTGAAAAAGTTTCGTTAAGATAGTTAGTTAACAAATTATTTGTCGTAACTTTGCACTCCAAATCTGTTTTATAAGAATGAGACAACTAAAGATTACCAAAAGTATCACTAACAGAGAGAGCGCTTCTCTTGATAAGTATTTGCAGGAAATCGGTCGCGAAGACCTCATCACTGTAGAGGAAGAGGTAGAGCTTGCTCAGCGTATTCGTAAGGGTGACCGTGTAGCGTTAGAAAAACTGACACGTGCCAATCTGCGTTTCGTCGTGTCTGTAGCCAAACAGTACCAAAACCAGGGTTTGAGTTTGCCTGACTTGATTAATGAAGGCAATTTAGGACTGATTAAGGCTGCCGAAAAGTTTGATGAAACACGTGGGTTCAAGTTTATCAGTTATGCTGTATGGTGGATTCGTCAGTCTATTTTGCAAGCATTGGCAGAACAGTCACGTATCGTTCGCCTTCCCTTGAATCAGGTTGGTTCACTGAATAAAATCAGTAAAGCCTTCTCAAAATTCGAGCAGGAAAATGAGCGCCGTCCATCTCCGGAAGAGTTGGCAGACGAATTGGAAATCCCGGTTGATAAAATCTCTGATACGTTAAAAGTGTCCGGCCGTCATATTTCGGTAGATGCACCTTTCGTTGAAGGAGAAGATAACAGCTTGCTGGATGTGCTGGTGAATGATGACTCGCCTATGGCGGATCGCGCTCTGGTTAATGAGTCTCTTGCGAGGGAAATTGATAGAGCTCTTTCTACGTTAACCGATAGAGAAAAAGAAATCATACAGATGTTTTTCGGTATCGGACAACAGGAAATGACATTAGAAGAAATCGGCGATAAGTTTGGTCTCACACGTGAGCGCGTTCGTCAGATAAAAGAAAAAGCAATCAGAAGATTAAGACAAAGTAATCGTAGCAAATTGCTCAAATCGTACTTGGGATAAGGCGATATATCAGTTTTCGACAATTAAGGTATTAGTCGTGTAAGTTGAAGTGTTTAGGGTAACTATCTTAAAAAACAGACTTGCACGACTTTTTTTATCCCCCTTTTTTGTTACCTTTGCCGCAATAAAACAGTTTAGATATGAAATACGTAAAAATACTATTTGCAATAGCACTGGTGTTCACTTTGTGCTCAGCGTTCTCAATTAAGAAAGGTTCTCATAAGCCTGTGTATGCTTTTGGCGTTTCTGCCTCATTTACAGATACTGTGGTGTACTATACGGATATTCAGTTGATTGATAGTGTTCATCTTGATAAGAATGGTTTTTTGCCACATCGTGAATTGTACAGCTATCAGTTTAAAAACTTTTTAGAACTGGATATGAATCAGCCTAACAGGACTTGTATGATTTATTTTTCGGATAGTAAGAAGAAGATTGATAAAGAAGCTTTGAAAATATTGGGGAAGTACAAGAAGAACAAAGCGGTGGCTTTGCAAAAGGTTGATCCTGAAAAATTCAGGTTCACTAAACCGGAAGAATAGTTAAGATGTTAATATATAAGAGATGCAGTGTTTGTGTCTCTTATTTTTTTATCTTTGTGGGTAATATATTAAGAAACAGAGCATACTATAATTATGAGAATTACCATATTATCTTTATTGGTTTCATTTTTTATTTTGACTTTTACGGCATGTCGTGATGACAACGAAGTTTCGGGACCAGAGAAGCGATCATGTACAGTATTGGTATATATGGTAGCGCAAAACAACTTGAGCTCTTTTGCCGAAGCAGACTTTAATGAAATGCTTGAAGGAATGAAGTCTGTGGATGATCAGAATAATAACTTGATTATTTATAGGGATGATAATTCAAAACCGCGTTTAATCCGCCTATACAAGGATAAGAATGGTACGGTAAAACAAGAGAGGCTTCAGGATTATGCGGAACAGAATTCTGTAGATACTGAAATAATGAAAAGTATTTTAAATCAGGTCTATTCGGAATATCCGGCTGATAGTTATGGATTGGTGCTATGGTCACATGCTGATGGCTGGGCTCCTTATCCGGGAGTTAAATCCAGGTCATTTGGAGATGATGGCGGGAATTCAATGAATATTGCAGACCTTCGTAAAGTGCTTGAGGGTACCCGGCACCTGAATTTTGTCTTTTTTGATGCTTGCTTTATGCAAGCGGCAGAAGTTGCTTATGAGTTGCGTCAATATACAGATTATATAGTGGGTTCTCCTACTGAAATTCCGGCTCCGGGAGCTCCTTATCAGGTTGTAGTGCCTGCTATGTTTGAAGATGAAGATGCGGCGGCAAAAAAGATTGCTGAAACATATTATACAAACTATGCAAATACGTATAATGCGGAGATACGGGAAGGGGAGTATAGCCCATGGAAAGACCGTAATTATCTTACTAATATTTGGGTTGCAGGGGTTTCGTCTGCAGTGGTAGATTGTAGTAAGCTTGAAGCGCTTGCCGCTGTCACGGGAGAGCTTGTCTCAAAATATGTGGATGCATCGACCACTTCCGATAATGTATATTGCTATGATAAGAGAAAAGGGTATTCATATAATTACAATAACTCTAAGCTCTATTATGATTTTGCTGATTTTATGAAAAAGATCACGGGTGACAATGATGAATATAGAGTTTGGGAACAGGCTTTTAAGGAAGCTGTTCCCTACTATTATACTACTCCAAAAAACTTTTCAGATTGGGTAGGGGCCTTTGATATGACTGGAACGTGTGGTTTGTCTGTCTTTATACCTCGTAGTGCAAGTCCGAAGTTAAATGATTTTTATCGTGATTATCAGTGGTATTACGATGCGGGTTGGGTGAATACTGGCTGGTAAGGTAGTATTGCATCTTGGTTGATTTTTAGACAATGCATAATTATTGTTTTTTGGTTATTATATTTGTTTTAAATCCGCTATACAAGAAGTGTTTTCGTCTTAATATGTGTAGAATCGCTAAAACTCCCGTTGCAATACCGATTTTGTAATGTAATAGTCCTGTTGACGAACTGGCTCCATTGACGAATAGTAGCAATAGTATGCCCGTAATAATAACCAGTGCAAAGGTTATAGACAAAAGCAGTACAACTTTTCTTTTACCTTTACAGCCTATTGTTTTTAATCCTTTATACCAGTTCCAATGGCTTTTGATGTGCGCAATTCCGAATATAGTAAATAACAGGCTGACGATTGTGTGAAACACAGCCCAATTGTGCCATATTTCATGGTTGGCATGGTGTTCGGCGATGTGTAGCTTTATTCCTGTGTATAATGACAAAATAAATAGGGGAATCAATATTAAATCCGTAAAGTAAATAAATCTTTTTTTATTCATTGTTCCTTTTTGGTTGCAAAGTTACAATGCGTTGTTAAATGGAAAAATAGACAATATAAGGTAAAGATTGCACTATTCAAGGTATTTCTTTCTATATGAGGTAGGATTTAGGCCTGTTGCTTTCGTAAATAAACGCGTGAAATAAGCATAATCATCAAAACCTAAATTAATAGCGATCTCTTTTATATTTAGAGAGGTATATATTAGCATTCGTTTTGCTCTCAACATAAGTTCAATTTGAATATATTTGCTTACGCTGATTCCGGTAATACTTTTAATAGCTTCGTTTAAATATACCGGAGATATATGTAACGATTTTGCATAGTGAGATATTCTCTTTTCTATGTGTAGCTCTCTTGAAAGTAGTTCTTTGAAAGCTAATGTGATATCTATATGTCTTTTATTTTTAGACTGTTGTCGGATAATTCCTTGTATGGCTTCTGTTATTATCCCTACGGCAGCACGTGATAGATTTTGTATAATATGTTTTGATTTATTGTTTCCCGAATCGTTTATTCTGTGGAGAATGATGGCGAATAATTGTTCCAATTCAAAGCGTTGTTGATCGCTTATTTTGAATGGCGTCAGAGATAGAGCATATTCGGCAAGTATTTGTTTGGTCTCTGAGTCTATGAATACACTGTCAATAAACAAAAGAAATGTTTTTGCGTCGCCTGCATTGGTAACATGATGCACTTGATGGGGCTGGGTACATATTATTTCACTTTCTGATAAATGATAGTTCTTAAAATCTATACTGACACTGCACTTTCCGCTATCCACCATACCGAATATATAATAATCATCCTGATGAATATAGTTAATAGGCGATTTTGATGAAAAAGGGGAGACCTCTTTCAAATATATTCCGAAATCAGATTGTTGAACGACTTTGTGTATTGGGATAATTGGCATTTGATCTTTTTTTGCAAAGTTAATAAAAGCAACTGATAACTCTCCAAAACAATGTTAAGTATAACAGTAGATGAGTGAGAAAGAATAATCAACTACTTTTTATCTGTGGGAATCTATACTTCAATTTATAGATTTTCTCGCACGCGTATACGCATGCGCTTATATATTATAATGTATCTTTGTTTTCCTTTGTTTTCCTTCCTTTCTTTTTTTATGTTTTACAATACCTTTGCTTATCAGCGTATTACGATAAAATTTCATATTTATTCCAAAAT
>NZ_CATJGZ010000143.1:0-6223 GCF_949740115.1 Bacteroides sp. 41_26 | reverse complement strand
GGTATATACATACGAGCACTGCTCCCTTACGACTGTCGGAGTTGTAACGGGCGCCACCACCAATATGTATTTACTAACATTGTTCTCATTGTCTTTTGATGTTTTACGGGGGCAAATATAAACACATTGTTTGAAACAGCAAACAAAATCTTTCTTTTTTTATTCTTTCCGTTTGAAGAAAGTACTAAATAAACATTTCCTTCTCTTGATTTGTTTAATTATACAATTAATATTTAAACAGAAACCAAATTATGAAACAAAGGAAAGTCCTTATTACAATCGCTGTCGTTATTTTAATCTTACTGTTATTATACTGGCTTTTTGTAGCCGAAGATATTAACGCATGGCTTCCGGTGAACTAATATGAATTGTTCGTTTTTGTATGGTATTTCACCACAGAGTAACACAGAGTTCCACGGAGCAGTATTTATCTGATAAAACGCGGATTAACACAGAATTCTAAGACCTGCGCAAATATTTGTGCAGGTCTTAGAATTCTGTGTTTCAATAAAGATTTAAACTCTGTGGAACTCTGTGTTACTCTGTGGTGAACTGCTTCATTCCTGTACAGTCTTGAATGAATCTCTTTTTATAAAAGATTCTTCCTATATCGCAGTAGGATTGTTATCTTTGCACTTATCATTATTAAAGAAGTAATAACCTATGAACAACTTTATTTTTCAGAATCCCGTCAAGCTCATTATGGGACGTGGGATGATTGCTCAATTGAGTAAGGAAATTCCGTCCGATAAACGAATTATGATAACTTTTGGTGGTGGAAGCGTTAAGAAAAACGGCGTGTACGACCAAGTGAAAGAAGCTCTCAAAGATTATTTTACAGTAGAATTCTGGGGCATTGAATCCAACCCTGCTATCGAAACGTTGCGTAAAGCCATTGCTCTTGGAAAAGAACATAAAGTTGACTATCTGTTGGCAGTAGGTGGTGGTTCCGTCATTGACGGAACAAAATTGATAGCCGCCGGATTACTTTATGATGGAGATGCCTGGGATCTTGTGGCTGCCGGACGTCCGGTGACAAATACCGTGCCTCTTTCTACCGTACTCACTTTGCCTGCCACAGGATCGGAAATGAATAACGGGGCTGTAATCTCCCGTCACGAAACAAAGGAGAAATATCCTTTCTATGCCAACTATCCGCTCTTTTCTATCCTTGATCCTGAGGTGACGTTTACTTTGCCTCCTCATCAGGTAGCCTGTGGTATTGCCGATACATTTGTGCACGTAGTAGAGCAATATATGACTACTCCCGGTCAAAGCCGCCTTATGGACCGTTGGGCAGAAGGTATTTTGCAAACCCTTGTAGAGATTGCTCCGCAGATTCGCGAGAACCAGCATGACTACCAGTTGATGGCAGATTTTATGCTTTCTGCTACCATGGGACTGAATGGTTTTATAGCCATGGGAGTATCGCAAGACTGGGCTACACATATGATTGGGCATGAACTGACAGCTCTTCACGGATTGACGCACGGGCATACATTGGCCATTGTTTATCCGGCTACCTTGCGCGTGCTTCGTCGGTTCAAAGGAGACAAGATCCTGCAATATGGTGAACGCGTGTGGGGAATAACGTCCGGTACGAGAGAAGAACGCATTGATGAGGCTATCCGCTGTACCGAAGAGTTTTTCCGTTCCTTGGGACTCACTACCCGTTTGAGTGAAGAGGGGATCGGCAAAGAAACGATTGAAGAAATAGAACGTCGTTTTAATGCCCGTGGAGTGAAGTATGGCGAGAACGGAAATGTAACAGGTGCAGTGGCAAAAGAGATATTGGAAAGTGCTATTTAAGAGGTAGTACTTATCAATGTTTTAAAACAATCGTTTTGTTATATAACAAAGTTACAACATAATAGGGCTTCATTGTTCGCAAGACAATGAAGCCCTATTATCTTAAATACGTACTTAGTACACTTTGTCATAACTTAGGGTGGCTCTTTAGTGTCTATAAATTTATTGTAGCAAAAGTACGGAAGCAGGATGTAAGAAAAGTTACATTTCTGCTATGAACTTATTACAAAACTGGTTTGTTGTTTTAATATGTAAACTGAAACACCTATATTCGCAAAAAAGATTGGGTTGTATCCCGTTAAAAATATATAGAAAAATATGAAAACAATGAATTATTCCCTTATCCGTACTGTCTGTGCATTGATTATTGGCCTGGTACTTGTTCTTTGGCCCGACGCTGCGGTACAGTATCTTGTTATTACTCTTGGTGTGTTATTCCTGATTCCCGGTTTTATTTCTATTATCAGTTATTTTGCAGCTAAACCAGAGGAAGGTGTTTCACGTCGTTTTCCGATTGAAGGAACGGGTAGTTTGCTTTTCGGTCTCTGGTTGGTGGTAATGCCGGGATTCTTTGCCGATGTATTGATGTTCCTGCTTGGCTTTATCCTTATATTAGGAGGTGTGCAGCAGATAGCTTCGCTTTCAATGGCTCGTCGCTGGACGGTAGTTCCCGGTGCGTTTTATGTGGTACCCTCTCTTATCCTGCTTGCAGGTATTGTGGCTCTTTTCAATCCGACAGGAGCACGCAATACAGCATTTATGATTATCGGAGTAAGTAGCCTTATATACGCGGTATCTGAATTGGTGAACTGGTTTAAGTTTACACGCAATAAACCCAGAAAACCGGTATCAGATGATATTGAGGATGCGAAGATAATAGAGTAAAAAAAGAAGAGGCCTGCCTCACGGCAATCCTCCCCTGCAAACTTAAAACAACCAACAAAAGAAATATTTGAATAGTGATTAGTGGTTAGTGAATAGTGATTAATACTGTACTTATATGCCGCATGGCACTAATCACTCATCACTCATCACTCATCACTATTCACTATCTAATGAATAATAATTCCCGGTATTTGGGTAGCGTCCACATCTGGTTGTCAACGATGAGTTCCAGTTTGTCTATGTGGTAACGTATTTCTTCCAGGGCCGGTACTATGGTATCATGATAAGCGATGGCTTTTTCGCGTTCGCTTTCAATCTTGTTTGCCACTTTACGAGCTTCGATCATAGCATCTACATGCTCTTTTATGAAAGCTGTACGATCTGCTATTTCTTCGATAAGTTCCAGATTTTTAGCAGATAGTCTGGCGGCTTTCTCTTCCGGGAAGAGCGCGCGCATCTTGTACACATTATCAATCAGATCCGTTTGGTACTGTGTTGCAACCGGAATGATGTGGTTCATTGCCAGGTCACCCAAGACACGGGCTTCAATTTGGATTTTCTTGGTATAGGTTTCCCATTTCACTTCATTCCGGGCTTCCAGCTCTTTCTTTGTCATTACGCCTGTGGCTTCAAACATGGCAATGGTCTCCGGTTTCAGATAATTGTCGAAGATTAATGGAACGCTGGTTTCACAGTCCAATCCTCTTTTTTTAGCCTCTTCTTTCCACTCGTCACTATATCCGTTGCCGTCAAAGTGGATGGCTTTACACTCTTTGATGTATTTACGAATTACTTCCAGGATGGCCGAAACTTTGGGTTCACCTTTCTCTATCAGTGTATCTACATCTTTTTTGAACATCTTCAACTGAGCGGCAATAGCAGAGTTCAAGGCAATCATGGCACTGGCACAATTGGCTTCCGAGCCAACGGCACGAAACTCAAAACGGTTTCCGGTGAAGGCGAAAGGTGAGGTACGGTTACGGTCTGTATTGTCAATCAGTAATTCCGGGATCTGTGGAATGTCAAGTTTCATTCCTTGTTTGCCACTGAGGCTTACCAGATCATCTTTGGTACTCTCTTCAATGTGTTCCAGTACCTGAGACAATTGCTTGCCCAGGAAAGAAGAGATGATGGCAGGAGGTGCTTCGTTGGCTCCCAGTCGATGGGCATTTGTGGCACTTGAGATAGATGCTTTCAGTAAGCCGTTGTGGTGGTAAACAGCCATTAGTGTATTCACTACGAATGTCACAAAGCGCAGGTTGTCTTCCGGAGTCTTGCCCGGAGCCATTAACAGAATGCCCGTGTCTGTACCCAGTGACCAGTTGTTGTGTTTACCGCTACCATTTACTCCCTTGAATGGCTTTTCGTGTAATAATACCCGGAAACCGTGGCGGCGACTTATTTTGCGCATTAATGACATGATGAGCAGGTTGTGGTCATTTGCCAGATTGCATTCTTCAAAGATAGGAGCCAGTTCAAACTGGTTGGGTGCCACTTCGTTATGGCGTGTTTTTACGGGGATACCCAATTTAAGCGCTTCTATTTCGAGATCTTTCATAAAAGCCGCTACACGGGTAGGAATGGCACCGAAGTAGTGATCTTCCAGTTGCTGATTCTTAGCACTGTCATGCCCCATGAGTGTACGTCCTGTCATCAGCAAATCGGGGCGGGCGGCATAAAGACCTTCGTCTACCAGGAAATATTCCTGTTCCCATCCCAGATAGGCGATTACCTTCTTTACCTCCGGGTTGAAATAATGGCAAACGTCGACTGCTGCTTTATCTACGGCTCTCAGGGCTTTCAGCAGCGGAGCTTTATAGTCGAGTGCTTCGCCTGTATACGCTATGAATACAGTTGGGATGCACAATGTATCATCTACAATAAATGCAGGTGAGGAAGGATCCCAGGCTGAGTATCCACGGGCTTCGAAAGTATTACGGATTCCTCCGTTAGGGAAGGATGAGGCATCCGGCTCCTGCTGAACAAGTAACTTGCCGGAGAATTCTTCCATTACACCTCCTTTGCCATCGTGTTCAATAAAGGCATCATGTTTTTCGGCAGTACCTTCGTTCAGTGGAGCAAACCAGTGGGTATAGTGAGTGACTCCCATTTCGCTGGCCCACTTTTTCATTCCGGCAGCTACTTCATCGGCTATGCTGCGATCCAGTGGAGCACCATTGTCAATAACGTCAATCAATTTGTTGTATACCTTACTTGACAGGTATCTGAACATCTTTTCTTTGTTGAATACGTACTTTGCAAAGTACTCCGAAGGCCGTTCCGAAGGAGGAACCACTTCTACCGCTTTTTTCTTGAAAGCTGTTTCTACTACTCTGAATCTTAGTTTTGACATAATCTTTTGATTTATGATTGATGGAATTATGATAGATTAGTTATATGCTGATTCTCCGTGCTCGTAAATGTCGAGACCTTCTTCTTCGACACGTGCCGGAACACGTAATCCGTGAACTTTATCGAGCAGCTTGAAGATAACAAAACCCATGCCGGCTGCCCAGCAACCTACTATGACTGCTCCAAATACTTGTGCTCCAAAGAATCCGAAAGTACCTGTATAGAATACTCCTTCGCTTGTAGAGAACAATCCGGTGAGCAGTGTGCCTAAGAAACCACAAACACCATGTACGGAACTTGCACCTACGGGGTCGTCTATTTTCAGTACCTTGTCAATGAAGTCTACCGAGAATATCATTACAACCCCACAGATAGCACCAATCAGTACAGCCCCTGCTGCCGACACACAATCACATCCGGCTGTGATGCCTACCAATCCGGCAAGGATACCGTTCAATGTAAGTGATAAAGAGGGTTTTCCGTATTTCCACCAACTCACTACGAGGGCGAAGAAACCACCGGCACAAGCTGCCAAATTCGTAGTCAAAAACACATGGGAAATTGCTATCTGATCGGGGGTAGAAGCTGCTGCCAGTTGAGAACCGGGGTTAAAACCGAACCAACCGAACCACAGGACAAATACGCCCAATGCTGCAATCGTCAGGTTGTGTCCCGGAATGGCTTTTGATTTCCCGTCTTTTCCATATTTGCCAATACGTGGACCGAGAATAGCTGCACCTACCAATGCTATCCAGCCTCCGACAGAGTGAACTACGGTTGAACCGGCAAAATCGTGGAAGGTTGTACCGAACAGGTTCATCATAAATGAACCTTCTTCACCGTTCATGAGCCAGCCCCCTCCCCAGGTCCAGTGCCCTGAAATAGGGTAGACCAATACACTGATGCAGATGGTATAAACGATGTACATAGAGAATTTAGTACGCTCGGCCATAGCTCCTGAGACAATGGTGGCTGCTGTGGCACAAAATACAGTCTGGAATATCAGAAAGCCCTCTGAAGGGAGTCCGCCACCTTCATAGAACGACAAGTTGAAGAAGTGGGGCATACCGATGAATCCACCTGCGCCGAACATCAGTCCGAAACCGATGAACCAGTAGAGTAACGAACCGAACATGAAATCGACAAAGTTCTTCATTAGAATATTGGCGGTGTTCTT
>NZ_CATJGZ010000142.1:0-4594 GCF_949740115.1 Bacteroides sp. 41_26 | reverse complement strand
CCACAGAATAAGCCATGTCGGTTAATTTTTTTGGACAATAATGTTCCTCAGATATCATTGTATTATCAGCCAACGATTACTGATAGTATCTCTGAGGCTGATCGGAAAGATTGGGAAGTTAGCTATGATCTTGGAAAAAACTGGAGAAAACAGGTTAAAGGAAAGAAATTAAATAGCTCTTTGTTTAAGGTAGATATTACAGTATATCCGGAGTTGTCATTAAAGAATTTGGTAATAACTCAGATTTATCAAGTGCTGTTTAATTTGTCTCCGGCTATTGAAGTTTCGTTTTGGAAAGGGATGAAGTTGACTGCGCAAATGGTGATTCCTGTATATAATGACGGGTATGGATCGCGTGCGGGTAAAGTACACCCGGGATTTCTTACTCTGCAACAAACTGTTCGGCTGCCTTATAACATATGGGGTACGTTGGCAGTTGGTACTTTTAATGCCGGGAGATATGGGGCTGATTTGAAGTTGTTTCATCCGTTCAAGGATGAACGTTTTAGCGTAGAGGGACGGATAGGGACAACCGGGACTTATTATTGGGATGGTTTTGAATATGTATATGGAAGTAAACAAAGGCTTACGTGGAGTATTGGGGGCAGTTTTTATTGGCCCCAGTTTAATTTGCAGACCACTGTGAAGGCCGAGCAATATATATTGGGAGAAAGAGGAGTGAGAGTTGATGTGACTCGTCATTTCCGTTACACTTCTATTGGCTTTTTTGCAATGAAAGCAGAAGGTGTAAGAGCAAATGGGGGATTTCGTTTCCAGATTGCTCTTCCACCTTATAAATATAAACGAAAGGGATATATCCCACGTGTGACTCCGTCGAAGAACATGGGAATAGCCTATAATGCAGGAAATGAGCGGTATTATTATAAAGGATACAGAAGTTCACCGGATGATAACATAATGAATAATAATAGTTTTAACCCATATTTTATTAAATCAGAATTACTAAATTTTTAATTTTATTGAGATGAAAAAGAAAAGTTTTTTTAGAAGCTTTAATGCTAAAACGGCATTATTTGCAGTAATGGTCTCCGGAGCTTTACTGACCGGATGCTATAAGGATGACGGATTGGATGTAGAAGGACCTACTGGTGAAACAACTTTGCCTGCAGCAACTTATACGTTGAATGGTACTGTTATTGATGGTAAAACAGGAGAAGCTATTGATGGTGCTACTATTACAGTAACTCCAAGCACTGCTTTCACCGCAAAGAGTAACTCATTTACAGCTACTGTAGCACCGGGTGATGTTACTATTTCTGTGACTAAAGACGGTTATAAACCAGTTTCAAAAATTGTAACGATCAATGCTATTGCTGCCGGACAATCTGCTGTGTATTCACAGATTATCAGCATGGTGTCAACTACAGTACCTCCTGTTAGCAAAGTAGCTAAATATGATGTATCTGCTATTGCATTCTCTGAAGATAATGTTTCTGTTGCAGCTACAGCTAAATTATATGATGTAACTGGAGCTACAGAAGTTGCTATGCAAAATGTGGCTGCTGGCGCTTACAAATTAGTGGTTACTCCTGCTGATCAGAACAAATATGATGTGTACACTTCAATTGTAACTTTGGATGAAGTAGTTGTACCTGCTGATTTTGAAGGAAACCTGAAGAAAGTATTTGTAGCTTATCTGACTGAGAAAGTTGCTCCGGTAGAAAATGTTACTTACTCATATCATTTCACTGATCTTAGTGGAAATCTTTTCAATGTACAGAGCGCAAGCCTGACAGTTGATGGCGAGGTAGTAGCTACTATGGCTGGTTACCATACAATTAAGTATACTCTTCCGAAAGCTGATGCTGAAGGTCATGAATTTGCTGTTGTTTATACTTATTTGGATGAAGCTGGTGTAGAAAGATATGGCCGTGCTGCATTTGCACCGGGTAAAACTACAGGTACTGCCAATATTGATACTTCTGCTACCTCTTCTCCTTCAACAGAAGTGGGAGTAGGTGAAGATGGCAAACTGGTTGCTGGTAGTACAGTAACTGATGGTGGTACAATTATCGTAGACAATAATATTATTGCTACAATCGATGGTACTCCTATTGCAGAACCTATTTCTATTCAGCGTAAAGTTGCAGAAGAACTGGAAGACGAAACTGCACTTCGTGTTTATGAGGGTACACCTGCTGGAACTGTATTCTCAGAACCTATCAAGATTGCATTCAAAGATATCTACGGAACAGAACTGGGTGATTTGACTTTGATGTATAAGGAAGGTGACAACTGGGTTGAAGATACTAAGGGTGGTTCTGTAACTACTGGTACTTCTACTTATACAATGAATGTAAAACACTTCTCTACCTTCAAGGCAGATGCAAAAATGACTACAGTAGAAGCTCCTTCAACAACAGATGTAGATACTAAGACAATTGAAGTGAACAAGAAAAATGATGCAGATGACAAGATTACTGTGAAAGTGAAAATGCAGGCTGTAATCGGAACTGAGTTCGAGACATCTATCGTTGATGCAGTGAAGAAAGCCGGATTTACAAATACAATGGCTATACAGAAAATTGCTGAAATGGTTGAAAGCCGTCTGTTGGCACTTGGTTTGAGCAATACAGGTATTACTGAATATGAACAAACTCAGGATTTCGAATTAGCAGGACGTACAGCTTTCGTATCATATGACAGAGCACGTACTTATAAACTGGAAAGCTTTACCTTCACAGTTAACGGAAAGAACGTAGTTATCAATACGAAAACTGCTGTTAAGACAGAACTGACGAATCCGATATTGACTTATTATGGTCACGGACACTCTCACGGTGGTGACAACCTTTCTGGTGGTGGTATCATTGACGCTGAATAAAGAGGCTAAAGTTTGAACTGAAAGCATAAATAGGGATATCTTAAAATGGGTAGAAAACGTATTTATATTATTTTATTACTTGTTAGTATACCTGTTATGCTTTCAGCTCAATTAACCTATGGAACCACAGGATTGCTGCATGCTCCTTCGGCAGAGATGCAGAAAGATAAAACAGTAATGCTGGGTGCCAATTTTATGAATAAGGAGATAACTCCTCCTAAGTGGTATTACCACACGTACAATTATTACCTGAATGTAACTATAATGCCCTGGCTGGAAGTAGCGTATACCTGTACACTTTTCAAAGCCGAAGCATTGGGACTAAAACCTTATGGTTATACAGGGTTTACGAATCAGGACCGGTATTTCTCAATCCGGTTGCGTGCTTTAAAGGAAGGCCAGTTTTGGAAATACACACCGGCTGTGGTGATAGGAACTTCGGATCCGTTCACATCTTCTGGTGAAGTGGTAGCTCCTACGGGTGGAAATGGATATTACAGCCGTTTTTATTTAGCTGCAACTAAGCACATTCAACTGGGGAAAGAGACAATCGGGGTACACCTCTCTTATTTATATAATAGGAGAAAAGATTACCATTTAAATGGAATTGCGGCAGGTATTACATACAATCCGTCTTTTCATCCGCAGTTGCGGTTAATTGCCGAATATGATTCGAAGGATTTTGCACTGGGTGCCACCTATTTGCTGTTCAATCATTTGCATGCGCAGGTGGAGTTTCAGAAAATGAAGTATTTCACTGGTGGGTTGATGTTCAGGTTTTGCCTGAAATAAGGCTGTTGCAAGGAATGAAAGTGAATATGAATGAAAAGAGTTGAATATTAAAAACAAAAAACAATGAAAAATAAGTTAGTAATATTATCTTTATTGTTGGCGGGAACTGCTGCTTCGGTGTCTGCTCAGGAAAAAGAGAAGTACTACAGTGAAAACTGGAAGGACAATATCTTTGTGAGCGTTGGAGTGGGAGCACAGGCTTCAACCAATCCGGATTCCAAATTTAGCAAATCCATTACTCCGCTGATCAATGTATCGGTGGGTAAATTTATCAATCCTATCTGGGGATTTCGTGGACAGGTTTATGGATGGCAATCCAAACAGTTTACTGCATATCCGTTTTTGCAAACGGGTAACAAGGTAGAACGTAAGGAAAACTATGTTGGTATTAACCTGGACGGAATGTTGAACCTGACCAACTTGTTCTGTGGTTACAAGCCCGGACGTGTATTCGAAGGAATGCTTTTTGTTGGTCCGTCTATGAACATCGTGAAGAACTATGATGGCTGGAAGCCTGGTTATACAACCGGCGAAGGCGTAGCTCAACCTGACGGAAGTCTTTTGTATGAAACTAAGATAGATCCTGCAAAGACTACTCCGAATGATCATGAGTTGCGTTGTCTTGTAGGAGCAAGTGTTGGTTTGGGAGCTAAGTTTAATATCAATCCTAAATGGGCTATTGATATAGAAGCTCGTGGACAGGTGACTCCTGCTATTTTGGGTGCATATAGTAGTGCAAGTACAGATGGTTATCTGCACTTAACTGCTGGTTTCACTTATACATTCGGCGGTAAGAAATTTGTTGCAGGAGGTAAAGTAGATCAGAGCGCTATCAATGATGAATTGAACAGATATCGCGACGAACTGGCACAGGCTCAGACGGATCTGGCAGATGCAAAGAATGCATTGGCTAACGTGAAACCTGTGACTAAGGAAGTTGTGAAGGAAGTAGAAGTG
>NZ_CATJGZ010000141.1:0-11462 GCF_949740115.1 Bacteroides sp. 41_26 | reverse complement strand
TCTTGTTGTTGAAAATCTTTTTACTTTCATACTACTTAGTTTTTTGTGATTTAATGATTAAGGTTGTGTTATGATTCTCTTTCAGATATTCCTGTAGTTTTTCATATCTGTCTGCTCTACATCTTCTACGTGGACATAGAACAAATATTTCTTTAAGGCTTATTTCTAATGTTAAGTTATAGTCCGTACTATCCTTTTTATTCAATAGAGAAGCCAGTTGAGGGAAATATTCTCCTAAAGCCTTTATATCATCGGAGAATTTATTCGTTGTCTCTTTTGAATCGGAGTATGATTCTACCGGAGTTTTTGATATGTCACTACAATCCTTGTTGAGCGAATACCATAATTGGGATGTATCTGTCATAAATTTACGTGTTTAATTCATAGTTAGGGATTTCAAGGCTTCGTAGTAGAGTTTCCGGCATTTTTTGAGTGAGGAGAAGATAAAAAAAACGAGATACCCAATTAATGATACCTCGTTAATGCCGTAACAGAGTTGAAGCTATTTATCTTATTTTATAAATTTAAAAAGACTACATTTACCAACTTCATTTTCCCATACCCGCAGGATATAACAACCATTTGCTAATCCATCAATCGGAATCTCTCTTATCCCTCTGTCTTGTTCTAAATATTTTATACTTCCATCTATAGATATTATATCAACTCTCATTATTAAAGAATCAGTGGAAAAATATATCCTGTCTCTGTTTGGTGAAAAATAAAAATATGAGTTTTCTGTATAAACCTTATTTATAGAAGTCCCTGCATTAATTGTCAATGTTCCGTTTTGATATTCGAATGAATAATTATTATCATATCCTCCTTCAATAATAATATCATATTCTCCTTGAGGAGAAATTTCATTTGCCTCACAATATATTTTGGGCAATTTATCCAGATCATTTTCTGTATCATCCAGTTTAAACCCATAAATATTATACGAAAAAGCAGGAAAATCATCTCCGATTCTAAACTCTTTATCATCAGCAATAAACTCCAATAAAGCTTTGTTTATTTTTAATGTTCCACTTTGAAACTCCATATCATAACATAGTGAAGAGCCACCAGAAATAGTGATGTCGTAAGTTCCAACATTACTTCTTGGAGTCGCATTGCAACTAATTTGGGGATAATTCCACCAAATCCTATCTTCGGAGTCACCATTAACTGTTCCTTCATAAGAAAAGGTAAAGTTTGGGTTTTCTTCCCCATAGCATCGTTCTTTTTTATCTACCTTTACAACTAGTGGTGCTTTTTCGATTAACAATGTCCCCGGATTATATATTATTGAATAGTTTTCAGCTTCTGCCCCTTGAACTTGTATCCAATAACGTCCGGGGATAGTTTTAATATCCGCATCTGCAAAGAGAAGCGGTCTTTTCGTCAGTATAGATTCGTCTTCCTTATTCTTGAAACCAATGTATCTGGCCGTAAATTCCTTAGGATTTTCTTCTCCATATTTACGTATAACATCATTTGCAATTATATGCAGTTCCGCTTTCGTAATGGTTAATTTCCCATACTGATATTCAAATGAATAATTTTGAGAGACTCCTCCTGAAAGAACAATGTCATAAACACCTACTTTGTCATTACTTTCTGCCGTAGTAATAACGGGCATTTCTTCTATTGTACCCGAATATGCCCCTTCTCCATTCTTAAACCCCGAAAATAGAAGTTTAATATAAGGATTTACCTGACCGTATTCTCTTGTATAATTGTCTGTCCATACCTGAAGAGGGGCTTTATTTATGGATAATACTCCATTCCGATAGAGAACATTATAGTTTGAAGTTATAACTTCATTGGGCAGAATACTATAATTTCCTACTTTGCTGGTAATGGTCGCATTGGTGCTGGCAAGGGGAGTTGGGCTCAAGCTTTCTTCTGAATCTCCATTTACCAATCCTTCATAGACAACTGTAAACTCAGGATTCTCTTCTCCATACAAACGCTTCTTGTTTTCTGCTGTCACTATTAAATTAGCTTTGTTAATTACCAAAGTTTGTGTAGCTGTGGCTGTTTCATAATTGTCATTACCCATTACGGTTGCCGTTACCGTAACTGTTCCAGCTCCTAGAATAGTTGCTGTATTGCCGGTTATAATCAACTTCTTAGAATCAGAAGTGGTATATCTCACAGGAAAATCTTCATTTGTACTTGAAGATATGGTAAATGGAGCATCCCCATAAGTTTTATCCTCTATAAAATCAAGATTCACAGATAGCTCAGCCTTATTAACTATTAATCGACGCTGTATAGGAGGTGTATCATAGTAATTCTTACTGCTTTCTGTTCTAGCTGTAACATAACACTCCCCCGCACCGTTGATAGTTAGTACATTACCATCTACTGACGCTACTTGCTCGTTAGAACAATCAAAGACAACAGGTGTTTTGGATTCAGCATGCAATGTAATTTTTTTTTGGACACTATAAATGCAAGCAGGTAATGCAGCAAAATTAATTTGGTTATAAGCCTTCGCCACCACTAGAGGTAGAGTAACTTCTTCGGCAGGATCATATAAATCGTTTCCAGTTTGAGAAGCTGTGATATGAGCAGTTCCAGCTCCTTTAATACTTATCCGGTTATCTTTTACAACAGCAACTTCTTCATTGTCGCTTGTATAACAAACAATCAAACCCTCTGCTGTTTTTAATGGAAGAGTAAAATCTGCATCCCCAAAAGTTCTAACGGGTATATTATCCCAAACGATAGTTTGAGATGCTTTATTTACAGTAACGGTTTGTTTGATTGGGACAATGGCAGAGTAATTGTCATCTCCTTCTTGTACCGCGGTGATTTCAGTAGTTCCGACTTTATTTATTTTTAAAATATTTCCTTCTACCAAAATGACATCATTGCTACTTATATACGTAACTTCCAATCCTTTGTCGCTACATCGGTTCATCGTAAACCGTCCTCTGGGATTATATGCCATAACAGATGGTAAAGGCAGAAAAGTCACTTTCTGAGTTGCCTTGTTTACTGTTAATATTTGAGTTACAGGATTAGCAGCATAATGATAAGCATTCCCAGCCTGCGTGGCAACGATTTCTGTTTTTCCTGCATTCTTTATATTAACAATGTTTCCTTCAATTGTTGCAACATTGGTATTAGTACTTTCATAAGAAATAGTAAACCCTTTATCTGTTTTTTCCGGTAAAATAAAACTTCCATCTCCATATGTTTTTTCTGATAATGCTTCAAATGGTATTATCTGTTTGATTTTGTTTACTGTCAATCGAAGAGAAACAGATTCCGCGGATAAGTAGTCTGCATTTCCTCCTTGAGATGCTATTATATCAGTAGTACCCGCTCCTGTTATCGTAACGATGTTTCTATCTATCTTGACAATTCTTTCATCTAAGCTTTGATAAGTAATCTCTAGCCCCTTATCTGTTGTTTGAGGTAACGTAAATGGGCTATCTCCATATGTCTTCACATCTATTGGAGGTAAGTTGATGTATTGGGAACTTTTATTTACTGTCAATGTTGTTGAGATTGATGTTACGGTATTATAAGAATTACTAATGATACAATCATATGTTCCAGCATCACTGGTTTTGATATTCGGAATCGTATATGTTTTTGATGTTGCACTCTTTATGTCGACCTTATCCTTACGCCATTGATAAGAATAATTTCTATCTTCAATGTCCAACAAAAAAGTTATAGGTTCATCTACGGTATGGATGTTTATAATCGGTAATGTCTTTATGTTCGAAGGAAGTTCTTCATAATAAGTTACCTGTATTATGTCTGTATAAGTACCTGAGTCATTTAAGGCTCTATATAGATATTTTCCGGTTTTAGGATTTTCTTCTATATACACATTCTTATTACTATTGAATTTTTCCCAAGTATTTCCATCATCCACACTTTTTTCCCATCTTATTACACGGGGGAATGTTGTAAAAATATAATTTTTTGTGTAAGCTTTCTTTGCTGGAGTATTCTGTTCTTCTGCCAAATTAGCCGTACTCCAAAGACTATTCTCAAGATACTTTAAATAACAATCCTTTGGAACAACAACAAGATCCGCGTCTATTTTGGTGTTAGGGGGTGTTGTATGTTCCAGCGTCAACTTTTTAAGTCCATATTTAAAACAATGAGAACCAAACTTAACAATTGTTTTAGGAATAAAGACAGTTTCTAAGTTTTCTGCATAATAAAAGGCATGGTCTGAAATTTCATTCACAATATATCGATATCGAGTACTAGCGTCAGCACCTCCCCAAATAATTATCTCATTTTGTATTTTAAGCTCTGCCCTGCCTACTTTATCTTCAAAACCATAGACTTTGGCATGAAATTCAGCTGTTTTAGGGTCTTGATAACAACCATATTCTACACCATCTCTGACCTCAAAAGCCATTACGTTCATCCAAAAGAGTAAAAAAAATAAAGAGATGAAACTCTTTTGAAAGCAACTTAGAATCTTCTGAATCTTTTCCATCCGGTATTTGCTCAATCGTCCTTTTCCGCAGAGTTGATTTTCAGTCATATTCTTACCTCCTCCTATACGCCTATAAGTCTCCGAATTCAGCCGTTTAATTGATTAAACGTTAGTACATAAGAAGGGTGAGAGACTTGTCTGCCATGTTCACGAATCTTAGGCATCGCCAAACGCCCTTTAGGAATGAACAAAGAAGAAACAAAATCCCACACCCTGTTCGATATGTAGGGGTATAACATAGGCTATACCGAGACATACAAAAACAAAGTGAGCATTAGTTGTTTCCGTCCTCCTAATATAATTTTGGCGAATTTAAGATTCGGACATCACAAAAATACCTTTCTTGTATCCAATCATTTCTCCGATTGGACGTTACAAAGATAATATTTTTATTTTTTACAACTAATGCTCTATGAGATTTTGTTTCTTCATGTATAAGAGAATAGGAGCTTTCTAGGCGTAAAGATACATGGAAAATGATTTAAAAGCATGGAAAATATTTTCTTATTTTTTTATACATTTATTTGATGCGGCTTTAATTACGAGAAAAAAAGACGTATCAGGATTTCATGTCCTGGTACGTCTTTATATTTGTTAACCGTGTTTTTTTTAATACTAATATCCTGGATTCTGTTCCAATACCGGATATTGATCCAATGCATTTTGAGGAACGGGAAGCAGGGAATTATAAATCTTGTAGCCGCTGATCTTTCCTAATTCCTGGTCTGCAATCCCCCATCGCCTCCATGTTGAATATTCCAGTCCTTCATTACAGAGTTCTTTCAGGAACAAGTATTTAATATAACCTCTGATTTCCTCTTGAGTAGCTCCCGGAAGTGCTATTATAGGTTGTCCTTTTGCTTCTGTTATCCGGTTAAGGGCCTGTATCGCTTCTATCGTATTTCCTGTCTCATTGGCAGCTTCAGCCATCATCAGCAGTACTTCCACATAACGGACGGGATGGAAGTATTCACCTTTCCTTAAATCGGGAATTGTATCGTCGTATCCACCCCACACTACAGCTTTGTTATTGACAGTAGCGAAAACATCTTCATTCGACAAAGTATAATCTCCACGTTCAATGAGTTCTTTACATTTATAATATGCCTCCTGATATTTTTTATTGTTCAAATACACTCTTGCCGCAAGAGCCCGGAGTGCTCCTGTATAATTAGAGGGAAGCTCGTTGGTTACTTTTTCCAAATAATCAAACAGGGCATTGATCTCAGTAGTACCTTCGTCATTATGAGTATTCTTAAATATATACTGTCCATAATAACCAAGAACATCAGAATAAATTAATCCCATATCAACCCTGATATTGCATAAGAGTTCATTCCATAAATCTTTATCATTCATTACTTCCCGGGCTATCTCCTGTAATTGAATTCCCAGGTCTATAGTCTTGTAGGCATTTTTCCAGTAGTTACCAGAAACTGATTCGATATTATTATATGAAAAACCGTGATAACCGTATGACAACTCCTGATTAAGTGTACGGTTCTGATAGTAGAAATTCCGTATTTGCGCCTTCCATTGCTTTTGTGCTTCACTAGCCTGTATAAGCGGACTTGCCTGCCTTTTCATAAAACACTCCCAGATCATTTCATTATTATTTCCATCATAAATCAGAATGTTTTTCCCTTCCGTCAGTTCATCCGTGTTAATTTTCCCATCCCCGTTATAGTCTATACAGGTTTGGTAACCTTCTTTTACTAATTGGTACAAAATTGTATCTGACGCATGTCTGACTAATATATCTCCGGATGTCTCTGTTATATAGTCTCCCAAGAATTCTTTGGAAGTATTGAATACTTTTATTGTGACATCAGCTAACGGTTCCCGATCATCCATATAATCATAGTTCAGCAGGTTCCACACTTTAAAGGTTGTTTCATGTAAGATTGGCTTTTCTTCATGTTCCGGAATGACTTTAGAGACAATGTAGATATAACTATCTCCCGCCGGTATCGCCTCTCCTGTTATCACCACTCCGTTAACTGATACTTCCTCACCAATTCTGGATACTAATAGTTTATCTCCGCCTATGCTGGTAAGTTCCTGACCATCGGTAAGCTCCTCTTTTTTATAGCTGCCGATAGCTACGTGGCGCTTTACAGAAGTAGTATCCAGACCCATACCTGTCCTTGTTGGTGTTTCATTTTTTACGGCAAATACCGTCAATTTTTCGGCTGTAACACCTGTCAGGTCTGTCTGTTTGAGTATTTCAAGAAAATCACTGGCTTGTGGGGCGGCTTCCTTCAAGGTTTCCACTACTTCCTTTATCACTTCCGGTGTTTCTTTAGGTGGTGCCTGTTGCTCTTGTTCGTCGTCAGAACATGCGGATATGAAACAAACTAACAATCCGCATAAAAGCATGAATAATTTATTTTTCATAAATATAAGATGTAAAATATAATATATATGCAAATATATCAATCGTCATATTATTATATAAAAAATCATTGTTAAAAAATGAAATTTGCATACGGCACATTTTTAATTTTAACAAAATAATCAATAAATACGGTTCATCTTTAATTGAAGAGAAAAAAATAGAAAGTACCTTCCGCCGTTGTGTTTTCTTTACTTCTTAATCTATATTAGTTCAAGTAATTGGAAACTTTTGGTTTCAGGTACTCTTCTTGTGTGAGTATTATTTCTTCTTTAATAAGGCTATGGGACGATTGGCAACGGATTATATTTATTCCCTCGTATTTACCTCATCCAGCAATAAGCATTCGCCTTAACCTCCACTTTTGTAAACTTCTCCAGTTCCGCCTTCAACATCTTCACTTCATTCGCAGTCGGTTCGGGAAGGGTAATATCATATCGCGAGCAACAAGATACGAAATTTTGTAATATATTGATATTATAAACTTTACAGATTGAATAAACGGCTAAATTTATATTTTAGTATCATTTTAGTGCCACTATTTAGCCTTTATGAAAGTTATAGCTCAACTTAATATTTTACTACTTTGCCGGACTACGCTATAGCGATGTCTCCGCACTGACATGGAGAAATATAAAACAGGTCAATAGCGGACTGGTCGTTTCAATCCAGACAATGCAAAAGACAAGGAAACAGGTAACGATACCTTTGAACCAATCGGCGTTGAGATGGTTGCCGGATAAAACGGCTGCAAGCCGGGGCAAAAGGTCTTTGACATGACCTTCCTTAGTGCCTGTGACAGATGTCTTAAAAAGATGGCTACTGCCGCAGAGATAGAAAAGAATGTCAGTTCCCACGCCTATAGGCATTCGATGGCTACGCTGTCGTTGGCTGCCGGAGGCGACTTATACACGGTTGACAAACTGTTCGGACATACGAGTATCAACTCCACACAAGTCTATACCGATGTGATTATGGAAACTAAGATTGAAGCGGTAAACTGAAGATCGGATTTCTTTTCAAACAGGCATCATTGATGAAAATCTGTTTTATCACAGTTTTTTCTATTGCTTATTGGGATTGACCAGTGGTAAAGAGTTGTCATTCTGCCTATACAGAATTTTATCACGAAATACTGAGAATTGCACATAGGAAAATAAAGCGCAAATAAGGATTGGAATTATACTTAGTCATTCCGGGAAATACTTATCTCGTTATTACAAAAAAGTTGCAGGTCTTTCACATAATTCGATACGGTAGTAAAAAGAACAGCTTCCATGCCGATGAGTTTTGCACCTTCGACATTGACCATCCTGTCATCGGTAAACAAACACTCCGAAAGGTTTAGGGAATATCTTTCGCATAGGTGGAGATAGATTTCCTTTTCAGGCTTTATGAAATGTTCCTCGCACGATATTACCCATCCGTCAAGCAATTGGAATATATCGTATTTCTCCATGACTTGATAGATTGTATTGCTCCAGTTTGTGAGGCCATAGAGACCGAATCCCGATTGTTTTAGTGTCTTCAGGAGTTCACGCATCCCTTCTACTTCACCGGTAATTTCATCAAGATAGTTGTCTTTAAAAAACAGAAATGCGTCAGAGTATTCCGGATTCTTACGAATTGCCATACTCAACATTTCCTCAAAAGGGATGATACCGCGGTCGCACTGGTCGATAAAATCCCTGTCGGACAAAATGTCATGAAAACGTCTCATTCTCTCGGTATCATTGCCGAAATAGCGTTCCAGCATCGGTTGTAAGTCATGGTTGACGAGAACTTTCCCGAAATCAAAGATAAGATTTTTAATCATGGCTCTGTTCTATTTTTTTTATGACACGACAGGGATTTCCTACAGCTATCGAGTTGTCTGGTATGCCTTTCACTATGACACTTCCTGCACCGATTACGGAATTCTTTCCAACAGTCACTCCCGGCAGAATGATAGAGCCGCCTCCAATCCATACGCCATCTTCAATAGTCACAGCATGAGCGATGGTATCGCAGATGGAAGCTTTGGAATCGGTTCTTTCCGGCATTCTCTCCGAAAAATATATAGAATGTGTGGCAGTATATATTTTTACATCAGGAGCTATCATTACATTATTACCGATAAATATACTATTATTGTCGAGGAACGTACAGTTCATGTTCACAATAACCTTGTTGCCAAAATGGATATTACGCCCATATTCGCAACGGAAATCAATATCGATATACACATCCTTGCCTATGCTTCCGAACATTTGCTGATAGATACGTTGTTTTGCTTCATCATCAGCGTAATCGGTCTCACGGAGTTGTCGCAGGAGTCTTTTGTTGCGTATTGTCATTTCTGTTATCTCCGGCGATGAACCATCGAAAGGTTCACCGGACATACATTTTTCAAATTCTGTTTTCATAAGCTTTGTCTTTTTAATTAAGCAACATCCTATATTGGTTCAGTGTACAACCTACCTCTTTTTCAAACAATCGGGTGAAATGTTGCGGGTACTGGAAACCGAAATTATAGGCAATTTCATTAACAGTGTAATCCGTAGATACAAGTTCGGTCTTGGCTATTCCAATCGCCTTGTCATGAATGAAGTGTAAGGCAGTTGATTTCAACAAATCGCTGAAATAGTTGGGTGAAAGACAGAGCTTGTCCGCGCAATACCGTACGGTTGGCAAACCTATACATTTGGCAGTTTTATTTTGGAAATAGTCATCAAGTAACCATTCAAACCCTACGAGAATATCGCGGTTCTGGTTATCGCGTGTGATAAACTGTCGGTCATAAAAGCGTGTACGATAATCAAGAAATGTTTTGATGCTGTCTGTTATGAGGTTCTTGTTGTGACGGTCTATCGGATGGTTCAATTCATATTGAATCTTACGGAAACAGTTCATGATAATCTGACGTTCTTCTGTGCTAAGATGCAATGCTTCGTTAGTTTCGTAAGAAAAAAAAGAATATTCGCGTATCATCCGTCCAAGAGGGGTATTCCGCAACAGGTCGGGATTGAACATCAGCAGGAAGCCGTCAGGTTGGAACTCCATATTATCATCCTCCGTTCCGAACACCTGTCCGGGAGCAATGAATATCAGCGTGCCGTTCTGATAATCATAATAACGGTGGCCATACCGCAGTTCCCCACATTTCTGGTCTTTCAGAAACACTGCATAGAAACCATATATTTTTCGCGCATGGCGTAGCGGCTTCACGTCGGAGAAGTCGATGAATCCCACCAAAGGATTTTGTGTCTCCACACCCGCCCATTCATTGTACAGGTTTATGTTATCTGCTTTGAATAATTCGCTCATACATTGTTATATATAAATCTTTTGCAAAGGTATTTCTTTTCGTTGAGAAAAAAGAATAATCGGTGAAATTGGTAGAGCAATCGGAGCTTTAGTCACCAAGACTTGGTAAGAACTGCCGTAACTTTGTACCGTGAACAAAAGAAATCAGTAACATTAAAGATTAAGAACAATGAGAGAAGTATCAATTTTTGCGATGGCGATGTGCATGGTGATGTCGCTGCCAGCTTTCTCGCCATTGTCCACCCTGTTTGCCACGATGTGCAGATGCTGGTGTTCCCTGTCGGTATGGCGGCACATGATATATTGGGTGTTCGTTATATCCATGCGCCACATATACTCATGGGCGATTTCGATCATCAAGGCATCCGTCAGCTTGGCCGTGTCCTTGTGGGCGAAATCCAGCGAGATGTGGTACACCGGATTTTTCAGCTTGCATTCCGGTTTGTTATCCGCCTGCCCCTGCATACTTCTTGCGATGGCGGCGTTGTCGTCCAGCCTCACGTCCTTGCTGTCGATGAGCTGTGCCTTCTTCGGGTTGTTCACGTAGTTCATCACCTTGGCGAAGTTCGCCCGTTTCTTCAAGTCACCCATTCATCCGTACTGCTGCCTACAAAGATAAAGTTGCCTTCACCCAGGTTCACTTTCAATTCCTTCAGCTCCAGACGCAAGGGAGGCAGGAGAAGTTTACGTCTCATAAAACAATACGCACAGGAATGTTCACATTCGCCTTTCAACGGGTTATATGTATGTGAAACGAAAGCATACATGTTCCCGGTACTTTTATTCAGTGCCATAATTCTTTTTTTTAAGTTCGTTAAATATTCTCATTTTCTATTTCTGTACCGCATACGTTCACACCCGAATATATTATGGGTGTAAGCGTACCCGATTATTTCCGTTATATCAAAACCGGGAATAAGTTCCTCTATGAATGCCTTTGCCTTACCCGGCTCAACCCCGGCCTTGCATAAGATACCGGCATAAGCCATGGCCGTATTATTCCTGCCGTTACTCAGCGAGTTCCCGTTCCATGTTTTTCTCAATATCCGGATAATACTGTCATCAGATATCACCTGCCTGTTCAACCGATTCAGGAAACCTTCCACCCAGGATTCATCCCGTACCAGAACTGGTTCTCCTTGCACATCCCTGATAACTGTTTCTGTCATCGTATTGGGTATGACAGGTTCCGGTGTTCCTGGTACAAAGTGAAAGGGAACAGGATTTGGATTTTTCCATAAGTCCGGATCATAGGAGAGATAATTCCCTCTGGCCAGGTCGGTGGTGCTCTTGTCTATC
>NZ_CATJGZ010000140.1:0-46811 GCF_949740115.1 Bacteroides sp. 41_26 | reverse complement strand
TGGTGGCGCCCGTTACAACTCCGACAGTCGTAAGGGAGCAGTGCTCGTATGTATATACCTCATTAAAGATATAACAGATTTGAAAGAGCCCTGTCGCAACCTGCGACAGGGCTCTTTTCATTTCCGCCCATTTATCGAACCCGGCTCAGCCGGCATTACAACAGAGTTTAATTATAAAAAGAAGAATATATGAAAAGTTATCAAGTTGACAAAGATGGTTATTATGGAGAATTTGGCGGAGCATATATCCCCGAAATACTTCACAAATGTGTAGAAGAATTAAAGAATACATACCTCACCGTACTGAATGATGAGAGTTTCAAACAGGAGTTCGACCAACTACTGCGCGACTACGTAGGACGTCCCTCCCCTCTCTACCTGGCACGCCGCCTTTCAGAGAAATACGGATGTAAGATGTACCTGAAACGGGAAGACCTCAACCATACCGGTGCTCATAAGATAAACAATACCATCGGTCAGATATTGCTGGCTCGCCGAATGGGCAAGACTCGTATCATCGCCGAAACAGGTGCCGGACAGCATGGAGTAGCTACAGCCACCGTTTGTGCACTGATGAATATGGAGTGCATTGTCTACATGGGCAAGACAGATGTGGAACGCCAGCATATCAACGTAGAGAAGATGAAAATGCTCGGCGCAACAGTTATCCCGGTAACATCGGGAAATATGACATTGAAAGATGCTACCAACGAAGCAATACGCGATTGGTGTTGTCATCCGGCAGACACGTATTACATCATCGGCTCTACGGTTGGTCCTCACCCTTACCCGGACATGGTAGCACGGTTGCAGTCGGTGATCAGTGAAGAGATAAAAAAACAACTTGCAGAAAAAGAGGGACGCGACTATCCCGATTATCTTATCGCCTGTGTAGGTGGAGGAAGTAATGCTGCAGGTACTATCTATCATTATCTGGATGACGAACGGGTACGCATCGTTCTGGCAGAGGCCGGAGGAAAGGGCGTAGAAACCGGACAGACTGCAGCAACTATCCAACTCGGGAAAATGGGTATCATTCACGGAGCACGTACCTTCGTCATCCAAGACGAGGACGGGCAGATTGAAGAACCCTACTCGATCTCTGCCGGATTGGACTATCCGGGCATCGGACCGATACATGCCAACCTTGCATCGCAGCATCGCGCCACAGTACTGGCCGTAAATGACGACGAAGCCATAGAAGCCGCCTACGAACTGACAAAACTGGAAGGAATCATTCCGGCACTCGAATCGGCCCATGCATTAGGTGCCCTCAAAAAGTTAAAGTTCAACCCGAAAGATGTGGTAGTATTAACAGTGTCGGGAAGAGGAGATAAGGATATTGAAACCTATTTGGGATTTACGATTTGACGATTTACTATTTACGATTGGGATTACCCTTATTTATAAATAAAGTAACTTCAATCGTAAATAGTAAATTGTAAATTGTCTAATCGTAAATCAAAGTAGTTTCAATCGTAAATTGTAAATCGTCTAATCGTAAATAACCCCATGTTTAATTATAAGACCAATAGCAAACAGGTACTTGGCGACCTGCATACTCCGGTAAGTATCTACCTTAAGGTACGCGATATGTATCCGCAATCGGTACTCATGGAAAGCTCAGACTTCCATGCCGGAGAGAATTCCATGTCATACATCGCTCTCTGCCCACTGGCAAGCGTAGGTGTCAACAACGACCTTGTCACTACTACCTATCCGGACAATACCCGCGAAGAAAAGCCGCTGACAGAAACCTTCACAGTAGAAAATGCCATTAACAGCTTCATTAACAGTTTTCATGTATCGGGAGAACACAAGGAAGTATGCGGACTCTATGGTTATACCACTTTCAATGCCGTGAAATACTTTGAACATATCCCCATTAAAGAGAGCCACGACCAGATGAATGATGCACCGGATATATTGTACATCTTATATAAGTATATCATCATCTTCAACCATTTCAAAAACGAGCTTACGCTTGTAGAAATGCTCAGCGAAGGAGAAGAGAGCGGATTGCCGGAACTGGAATCTACCATCGAAAACCGTAATTACGCATCTTATAACTTCTCCGTGACCGGTCCGGTAACAAGCCCCATCACCGATGAGCAACACAAAGCAAATGTTCGCAAAGGTATCGCACACTGTCTGCGTGGCGATGTTTTCCAGATTGTTTTATCGAGAAGATTCGTACAGCCTTATGCCGGTGATGATTTCAAAGTATACCGTGCTCTGCGCAGCATTAACCCTTCCCCTTATCTGTTTTATTTCGACTTTGGCGGTTACCGCATCTTCGGTTCATCTCCCGAAACACACTGCAAAATTGAAGGAAAACAAGCCTGTATTGATCCCATAGCAGGAACTACCCGCCGCACAGGCGACTCTATCAAAGACAAAGAACTCGCAGAGGCTCTGCTTGCAGACCCGAAAGAGAATGCAGAGCATGTCATGCTGGTAGATCTGGCACGAAATGATCTCAGCCGCAACTGCCATGATGTGCGTGTAGTGTTCTACAAAGAACCACAGTATTACAGTCATGTGATCCATCTGGTCAGCCGCGTCAGCGGAGTACTCAACCAAGAGAGCAGCTCCATGAAAACGTTTATCGACACTTTCCCGGCAGGTACTCTTAGCGGTGCACCCAAAGTACGCGCCATGCAACTTATCAGTGAGATAGAGCCGCACAACCGCGGCGCCTATGGCGGTTGCATCGGATTCATCGGACTAAACGGAGACTTAAACCAAGCCATTACAATTCGTACCTTTGTGAGTCGTAACAATGAACTGTGGCTCCAGGCAGGAGGCGGTATTGTAGCCCGCAGCCAGGACGAATATGAATTGCAGGAAGTAAACAACAAGTTGGGTGCATTGAAGAAAGCAATAGACCTGGCAGTAACACTTAAAAATTAAAGACAATGAAGATATTACTTTTAGATAACTACGACTCTTTCACTTATAATTTGCTGCATGTAGTGAAAGAATTGGGAATCAAAGATGTAGAAGTATTCCGCAACGATCAGATTGCACTCAGTGAAATAGAACGCTTTGACAAGATCATCCTCTCACCTGGTCCCGGTATACCGGAAGAAGCCGGTCTGTTATTGCCCATCATCAAACAATATGCCCCAACCAAAAGTATTCTCGGCGTTTGTCTGGGCCATCAGGCTATCGGCGAAGCATTCGGTGCCACACTGGAAAACCTTACGGATGTATACCATGGTGTACAAACTCCGGTTCATATCATCAAAGACGATATTTTGTTTCAGAATCTGGAACACGAAATACCCGTAGGGCGCTACCATTCATGGGTAGTAAGCCGCAACGCCTTCCCGGAGTGTCTGGAAATTACAGCCGAAAGCCAGGAAGGGCAAATCATGGCATTGCGCCATCGGATGTACGATGTACATGGCATTCAATTCCATCCCGAATCGGTGTTGACACCACAGGGCAAAGTTATCATTCAGAACTTTTTAAATGCATAAATGTATGAAACAGATTTTATATAAGCTCTTCGAGCACCAATACCTGGGACGGGACGAAGCCCGTATCATCCTGCAAAACATAGCACAGGGCAAATACAATGATGTACAGGTGGCATCTTTAATCACCGTTTTTCTGATGCGCAATATCTCCGTAGAGGAATTATGTGGTTTCCGCGATGCTTTACTCGAGATGCGGGTCCCTGTCGATCTGAGTGAGTTCTCTCCTATTGACATTGTAGGTACGGGTGGTGATGGAAAAAACACCTTCAATATTTCTACAGCAGCCTGCTTCACAGTAGCCGGAGCCGGTTTTCCGGTTGTGAAACATGGAAACTACGGAGCAACTTCCGTTAGTGGTGCCAGCAATGTAATGGAACAACACGGTGTGAAATTCACCAATGATGTTGATAAGTTACGGCGTTCTATGGAGAGGTGTAACATCGCTTATCTGCACGCTCCCCTCTTCAACCCGGCACTCAAAGCAGTAGCTCCGGTACGCAAATCACTGGCAGTACGTACGTTCTTCAATATGCTTGGTCCGTTGGTCAATCCGGTACTACCGAGCTACCAGCTGTTGGGCGTCTACAATCTGCCGTTACTTCGTCTGTATAGCTACACTTATCAGGCAAGCAATATTAAGTTCGCAGTAGTCCACAGCCTGGACGGATATGACGAAATATCCCTGACAAAGGAATTCAAAGTAGCTACCAGCGAGAGTGAAAAAATTTACACCCCCGAAAGTCTTGGCTTCTCTCGTTACACAGAGATGGATCTGGACGGTGGAAACACACCGGAAGATGCCGCAAGGATATTCGACAATGTACTGGCAAATACAGCTACCGAAGCACAAAAAGATGTAGTAATTGTCAATGCTGCCTTTGCCATCAACGTGATTTGTCCGGAGAAGCCAATAGAAGAGTGTATTGCCCTTGCCCGCGAGTCGCTGGAAAGCGGAAAGGCACTGGATACGCTTAAGAAATTTATAAATAGTGGTGAGTGATTAGTGATGAGTGATTAGTGCCATGCGGATGATCTCGCAGCCCACTAATCACTTATCGCTCATCACTAATCACTTATCACTAATCATTAATCACTATTTTTCCTATGCCCGATATATTATCAGAAATTATCGCTAACAAGCGGATTGAGGTGGAGTTGCAGAAGCAATCCATTACAATCGAACAATTATACGAAGGGGTTAGTGACGCCCCTCCTACCCGCTCTATGAAACAGGCATTAGCTACTTCTTCCAGTGGTATTATTGCCGAGTTCAAACGCCGTTCTCCCTCCAAAGGCTGGATAAAGGAAACAGCCAGTCCGGAGGAGATCATTCCCGATTATGCCGCTGCTGGTGCTTCTGCACTATCTATCCTTACAGATGAGAAATTCTTTGGCGGAACATTACGTGATATCCGTATCGCCCGCCCGTTGGTGGATCTGCCCATTCTGAGGAAAGAGTTCATTATCGACGAGTATCAGCTCTACCAGGCCCGTATCGTAGGCGCCGATGCAGTGCTGCTTATTGCTGCTGCACTCGAACAGGACGAATGCCATGCACTGACTGCCAAAGCTCACGAACTCGGTCTTGAAGTTCTGCTCGAAATTCATAGTGCAGACGAGCTTACTTATATAAATAAGGAGACAGATATGGTAGGTATCAACAACCGTAACCTCGGGAGCTTTCATACAGATGTTGCCAACTCCTTCCGTCTGGCAGAACATTTGCCGGAAGACATCATACGCGTATCCGAAAGCGGACTTTCTCAACCAGAAACCGTATCTCAGTTACGCGATGCCGGTTTCAGAGGCTTTCTTATCGGCGAAACCTTTATGCGAACCGGGCAACCGGGTGAAACACTCAAAGATTTTATAGATAAAATAACCACATAATAACTCTTAATCCCTCAAGAAAATGGTAAACAACAAATTAATCAAAGTTTGCGGCATGTGTGAAGGAGAAAATATCCGTGAAGTAGAATCACCGGACATCGACATGATCGGGTTCATCTTCTATCCCAAATCTCCACGTTACTTATGCGAAATGCCCGATTATATGCCTGCCAATGCCCGCCGTGTCGGAGTCTTTGTTAACGAAGATAAGCAGACAATAGAAATGTTTGCCGACCGTTTCAGTCTGGACTTCATTCAATTACACGGAAATGAATCGCCGGAATATTGCCGGTCACTCCAGTTGTCAGGGCTGAAACTTATCAAGGCATTCCCTATAGCCAGCAGAAAGGACCTGCAAAACGTACACAATTACAGTAATTTCTGTAAATACTTTCTCTTTGATACAAAATGCGAACAACGCGGAGGATCGGGCAATCAATTCGACTGGAGCATTCTGCATATCTATAAAGGACGTACTCCCTTCATACTGAGTGGCGGTATCAATCCTTATAGCGCCAAAGCACTCAAAGAGTTTCAGCATCCCCTACTGGTGGGCTACGATCTCAACAGTCGCTTTGAAGTAAAACCGGGAAGAAAAGATGCGCAACGTATCCATCAGTTTTTAAACGAATTACGCTAACAATAAAGAAAGAATAAGAACATGAATAGAATCAATCAACTCTTCAGCAGCGATAAAAAAGACCTGCTATCTATCTATTTTTGTGCCGGTACTCCTACATTGGAGGGAACAGCCAACGTTATCCGCACCCTCGAAAAGCACGGTGTAAGTATGATTGAAATCGGAATTCCGTTCAGTGATCCAATGGCAGACGGCATTGTGATTCAGAATGCAGCCACACGGGCACTTCGCAACGGCATGTCGCTCAAACGGCTTTTCGAACAGCTTCACGGCATTCGCGAAGATGTAAAAATTCCACTTGTATTTATGGGATATCTGAATCCTATCATGCAGTTTGGGTTTGAAAACTTCTGCCGCCAATGCGTTGAATGCGGTATTGATGGGGTTATTATTCCCGATCTTCCCTTTCGCGACTATCAGGAACAATACCGCCCCATAGCCGAACGTTATGGTATTAAAGTAATTATGCTTATCACTCCCGAAACCAGCGAAAAACGCATACGTGAAATAGATGCCCATACAGACGGGTTTATTTATATGGTATCTTCGGCTGCCACTACGGGTGCCCAGCAGGATTTTGATGTGCAAAAGCGTGCTTACTTCAAGAAGATAGACGAAATGAAACTGCGCAATCCGCGCATGGTGGGTTTTGGAATTTCGAACAAAGCTACCTTCCGTGCAGCTTGTGACAATGCGCGGGGAGGTATTATAGGCAGTCGATTTGTTACTTTACTGGAAGAAGAAAAAGATCCTGAAAAAGCAATCCTACGACTGCTGGAAGCAATTCGGGAGTAAGTTGATGAGTTTGTGAGTTGACAGGGGGGACAAGTTGTCAACTCACAAACTTACCTAACGATAATCCATAAATCATAATAAATTTATATCTTTGTCGCCGATTTAACAAAAGAGCCACAGATATGATAGCAAATTGCCCTTCCGTTTTGTTAATATATACTGGAGGAACTATCGGAATGATAGAAAACCCGGAAACAGGTGCCTTAGAAAATTTCAACTTTGACCACCTGCTGAAACACGTCCCCGAATTGAAACGTTTTAATTACCGGATCTCCTCCTATCAATTCGACCCTCCCATTGACTCTTCTGATATGGAACCTCTTTACTGGGCAAAGCTCGTAAAGATCATCAACTATAATTATGACAACTTCGATGGCTTTGTCATTTTGCACGGTACAGACACAATGGCCTATACAGCTTCGGCTTTGAGTTTCATGCTTGAGAATTTAAGCAAACCAGTCATCCTCACCGGCTCACAGCTTCCTATCGGAACCCTGAGAACAGACGGAAAAGAAAACCTGATAACCGCTATCGAAATAGCCGCAGCCAAAAATCCGGACGGTACCGCCATAGTACCGGAAGTATGTATCTTCTTCGAAAATCACCTGATGCGGGGCAACCGTACTACCAAAATCAACGCCGAAAACTTCAATGCCTTTCGCTCATTCAACTATCCGGCATTGGCACGTGTCGGTATCCATATTAAATATGAACCTAATTTAATCCGCAAACCAGATTTCTCCAAACCACTGAAACCACATTATCTGTTCGATTCCAATGTGGTGATATTAACTCTTTTCCCCGGCATACAGGAAAGTATCGTCACCTCCCTGCTTCACGTGGAGGGATTGAAAGCGGTGGTATTGAAAACTTTCGGTTCGGGAAATGCCCCTCAGAAACCCTGGTTCATCCAACAGCTAAAAGAGGCTACAGAACGAGGCATTATCATTGTCAACATTACCCAATGCTCTTCGGGAGCAGTAGAAATGGAACGGTACGAAACCGGAATACAACTATTGCAGGCAGGTGTAATCAGTGGATACGACAGCACCCCGGAATGTGCAGTAACCAAACTGATGTTCCTGCTTGGACACGGATTGAGTAACAAAGAAATCAGATACAAAATGAACTCTTGCCTGGTGGGAGAAATAACGAAGTCAATAGGATAAAATGAAATAGACAATATATTCCCTAACTCCGAAGTTTTCAATCAACCGATATAGAGTCCCAGGGAATATTTTCGGTATTTAGCTAAAAATCAGGCATTAGTCCTAAATAATAAATAATAGATTACAGATGAATATTTTTATCCTGTTGGGTTCCAATACACAATCATTAATCTTCTTGAATAGTAACCGGAGCAGAGAAAACACAGTTCTTAATAGTAAAAATTCAATAAATATATCTATTATCAACTAAAAATATTTTTCTATATACTTACCTTGATCCTCCCCAAATACAGACATCTCAATCATATATTGAAAGAAGAAACAGTCAAAATAAGCATCATGATAACAATAACCTGTTACTGTAATCCATGACTCCTCTGCTTGTAAAGAAAATCCAATAATAAACAATGAACAGAATATACAACTTTTATTACAACCATCTTTTACAACACACAAACAAGCACAGCATATACCACTGATAAACAGAGAAATAAAAGTTATTGAAAGAGCAACAAAAGAAAGTTGCAATATCCATCCAATAATATCTAAAAAGATGTTAACAAGCAAAACTTTATCTCCCCTAACAGGTTGTTATCATACAATAAATAGATATCTTTGTGATAAATAGTAAAGGCTATTTGTTGTTATAGCAAATTACAGTAGACAAAATAAGCAATATTTAATGTATGAAAATTAACTTCCGGGAATCACTGGCAGCTACATTTATAGTAAGTGGAGTTGTTTTTAGCAGTTGTGTAGATAGCGATAAGAACTTCTATGATCCCAATTACCGTGCTCAAAATCCAATGGGTAACATAAGTGCTCCTAATGGCTTTGACTGGTTATTATTCTCTTCGATAAACCTCAATGTGAAGGTTAACGACACTTTTAACGGACAATATCATTATACAGTAGAAGTGTTCGACAACAATCCTGTAATATCTCCGGATGCAACCCTCCTGACCAAAGGATTTGCCAAATTGGGTCAGGACTTCACTACCGAATTGCCCGTATCCAATTCGATTCCGCTGCTTTACATTCGCCAGACTGCTCCGGATGGATTGGCATCAATCCGTGCGTACAGCACAGAGAACGGTGTCGTTAATTGTGATTTCAGTACTCCGGTGACTACACAAGCTACCAGAAGCATGAGCACACGGGCATCCACGACAATGACAGCACCAGACAGTGAAGATAAAAGTATATTCCCCGAAGCATCACCCACAAATGAAATATTCGATCAAAACAACTTTAAAGCCAACGGCAGTTATAAAGTTACTGCAAAGACAACCAAAATAAATATTTGGGCGTCAGGGGTTAGTTTGTATGTTACCGAAAACATAACGCTGAGCGAAGAAATATACCTTGCTGCCAATTGCAAACTATTCATACTGCCCAATGTGACTGTAACAATGCCACAATCAAAGAATAATGGCCAAAGCAACTGTCTGATTTCAGTAGGTAAAGGGGCAACATTAAAGATAGAAAACGATATGCAACTGGATAGTAACTATAAGTTGTATAACCAGGGTACTCTCACCGCCCGTAATGTCACTTATGCCAACAATTCTTTCATCTATAATGGAGAAAAGGGTATTATAAATATCTCCGGTAAACTGACCGGCACGAACGGAAACTCTAACATGCTGAATGAAGGAGAAGCGACTGCCACCGATATAGCTATCACAGGTGATAGTCATATAAAGAATATCAATAAAGTAACCGTATCCCAACTGACTAACCTCAACTGTACAAACGGCTCATGGGAAAATGAAGGTGAATGGACTACCACGAACATGCACATAGAAGGCTGGAATGATTATAGCCTCAACAAATGCAAACTAATCGTCAATCAGTTATTAGATCTGCACGAAGCTAAAATCATAAATGACGCCGGTGCATTTATTAAGACCAGCAACCTGTATATGGACAATACATTAATAGAATTGGGTGCCAAGTCTATGTTTGTCGTAGAAGAGCAGGCCGAATACAATTATCATACCACTGCCAGAGGATTCAAGGGTACAGGTAGCGAGAAAGCGCTTCTTAAAATAAAAAAAGCAATTGCTACAAATCCCAACAATAATGATATCATTCACTATTCCGGTAATATGCAGATTGTATGTAACGAGCATCCCGAAGCAATGAGAGATCCGTGGAATACCCGCTGGACAATGACAGGTGGTGCCGAATGGGCAAGTGAATCCACCAATCCTGTAGAAATCGCCAAAACAGAATGTAGTGAAGGTTCCGTTACCAATCCGCTTCCTCCGACTGAACCGGAATTCCCAATTATTGTAGAAACAGCCAATAAATACACGCTGCTATTTGAAGACCAATGGCCTCTCTACGGTGACTATGACATGAATGACATTGTAATACAGCTCAAAGGTTTGAAGTATGAACTTGACAGTAAAAACAAAACGAGCAAAGTAACATTCACTGCTACCCTTCGTGCCGTAGGAGCAACCAAAGCTATCGCTGCCGCTGTAATGTTAGACAAAGTACCGGCAAGCAGTATAAGCAGCATTGTATACAAAGCCCATAAACCTACCACATTCAATCTTCAAAACAGTGGAGTTGAAGCAGGTCAGAGCCAAGCTGTGATACCTCTCTTTGACGATGCACACAAATTGATGGGAAAGAATACAAGAGAGTTCATCAATACCCAGTCTGGCAGTGACAATAATGTAAGCAACAGTGATCTTCCCGAAATAGAAATCACTGTGAACCTGACCAATCGCATAGAAGAAAGTGCCTTCAACATCAACAACATGAATTTCTTCATCATCACCGACAGAGCTCAGCAGAGAAAAGAAATTCATATGCCGGGACATCAGCCAAGCAATTTGGCCAACACTCAACTGTTCGGAGGAAATGATGATGGTTCATCGGGCACGAAGTACTACATAAGCAAAGAGAATCTTGCCTGGGGTATTATCATACCGCAGTCGTTCAAATGGCCTCTGGAATATCGCAATATCAAAGATGTATACAAAGAATTTGAAGGTTGGGTAACCAGTGGTGGTACAGAAAACGGAAAATGGTATAACACCTTCGACAACGACGGCACCTTCCAGAACAATAAGAATTAAAAATAAAGTAAAAGCCGGAAAACAAGAGAATCCGGCTTTTATTTTACACGGGAAACAGACTTTATTTGAAAACAGAAAATAACTTTATCGTAAAAGAACACAGTTATAAAAATATTATATATATTTGCACGGCTTGAGACAAGAAAGGCATCAATCACGTATCAACAAAGCAAGCAAAGTAAAAAGTTTTATTATAGACATGAGAAAAAAAATATTGCTCATTGATGACAAGGCATCCATCGCAAAAGTAGTTTCCATCTATTTGGGAAAAGATTACGATTTCACCTATCATGAAAATCCTATTAAAGCCATTGAGTGGCTGAATGAAGGGAACGTTCCGGATCTTATTATCTCGGACATCCGTATGCCGGAAATGATGGGAGATGAATTCTTGCTTTACATGAAACGAAATGAGTTATTCAAATCCATACCTATTATTATGCTTTCAAGCGAAGAAAGCACAACAGAAAGAATCAGGCTTCTGGAAGAGGGAGCAGCCGATTACATCCTAAAACCATTCAATCCTCTTGAACTTAAAGTCCGTATTAAAAAAATTATAGACTAAGTCTTTCTATGCTACATCTTATCTATATCGGAAGATACGAAAAAACGATTAAACGCTTTTCCAAACTCCCCAAAGGGGAATTTTACAATGTAGCTACATGTGATAAGGCTATCAAAATAATAGATAAGATACGGGAGAAGTTTGATATAATCATATTATACGAACAGACTAATACACAGACAGATATCAAAGATATTGAGTCTTTGCGGAAAAAGTATCCCGGTATCTATATGGTATTAGTGATGGATTCACTTACACAACAAGAAAGTCTGCAATATCTGAAAGCCGGTATCAACAACACCATACCGTTTGAAAGCCCTCAGGATGCAATAGACAGCCTGATAAGCTTTCAGAAACGCAGAAAGCAACAAAAGATAAAAGACCTGCAAAAAAGAGGAGAAAATATACAAACATTCAGACTTCCTCTCTGGAAAAGATATTTCGATATACTCTTTTCGGGCACTGCACTGTTAGGTTTGTCTCCCTTACTCATTATCACTGCGATAGCTATCCGCCTGGAGAGCAAAGGAGCCATTATCTATAAATCAAAACGCGTAGGAAGCAACTATGAGATATTTGATTTCCTGAAATTTCGTTCCATGTATACGAATGCCGACAAGCATCTGAAAGACTTCAACTCCCTGAATCAATATCAAGCCGAAGAAGAGACAACCGAAGATATCATCTGGGGAGAAATGCCCGAGCTTAGTGAAAATGAAGACGGGATAGTACTAATCTCTGATGACTTTGTCATTTCAGAAGAAGCGTATATCAACAAAAGAAGCCACGAACAGGAGAATGCATTTGTCAAACTCGAAAACGATCCACGCATCACGCGGGTAGGACGTTTCATTCGTAAATACAGCATTGACGAATTGCCTCAACTTATCAATATATTGAAAGGAGACATGTCAATAGTAGGTAACCGCCCCTTGCCACTGTACGAAGCTGAGTTATTAACCAGCGACGAATACATCGACCGCTTTATGGCTCCGGCCGGATTGACAGGACTTTGGCAGGTAGAAAAGCGTGGAGATTCAGGAAAGATGTCGGCAGATGAGCGTAAACAGTTGGATATAAAATATGCCAAAACATTCTCTTTTTGGATAGACATGAGAATTATCCTGAAAACTGTTACTGCATTTATACAAAAAGAAAACGTATAATATATACAGCTTATATGGCAGACACTCTTTTCTATACTGCAGACAGCATATTCTTTCTCTGCATTGCGATAGCCGGCATCTATCTATTTGTTTTTGCTTTAGCAGCATTATTCAGAAGATCAGAGAAATATCCGGCTACCGGGAATATGCATCGTTTTATACTTCTGGTTCCTCCGGGAACAGAAATCTGTAAACAAAAGTATCCGGAAGAGTTATATACCCTGCTCACTTACGAAAATCTGTATCAGAGTATAAAAGAACTGGATGAGTCGCTATACGACATAGCTATCATTCTGGGAGAAACAACCAATGTATCTCCGTGCCTGCTAAAAGAAATCAATAACGCATACGGATCGGGGACAATGGCTATGCAACTACACCACATCATTGAATGCCGTCCTACCCGAAAGATTCGCTGGAAAGCAATCCATGAAGAAATCCGAAATTCAATATTCAGGCAAGGACATGTCCAGGCAGGACTTTCTTCGGCACTCGAAAAAACGGACATTGCCATAGACTTCAAATGGCTGAAACAAAACCTGAGAAGTCCGAAGAGCAATCTGGAAAGCAGATTATTACAACAGAACATCTATATAGAATATATGGACCACATCCATGTATATAGTAACACTCCTCGTCCCCGCCCCTATTCTATGTCAAAGCAAAAGGCCGTTTCAAAGCTTCCTGTAGTACTAATGGAAGGTAACTGGGATTATGCAGACAAATTATTCCGACAGCTTTTGCCTTCATGGGGAATCCTTCTTCTTGTCAGCAGCATCTGGTGCATCATAGCTACCTGTTATGACTGGAGAGCTTCTTTGAGTTGGTGGTTCCTGCTGTTCGCCCTGTTATTTACTCTCTGCCTGGCTATCCCCGATTATCTGGTAGAGAAGAAGAAAAAGAAGTAACCTCCCAAACCCAACAAACATATATGGACATCAGAAAGCTAAAACATAACATTAAGCAACACCCGGGCTTAAAACATGCCGTACACAGATTCATTATGCATCCGGTAAAAACACGCCCCAACTGGTGGATACGTCTGTTTTATTTTGCATATTTGAAACGGGGGAAAGGTTCGGTTATTTATCGTAGCGTACGCAAAGATCTTCCACCGTTCCGTAGCTTTTCACTCGGCAAATACTCAGTTGTGGAAGATTTCTCGTGTCTCAACAATGCCGTGGGAGATTTGATTATCGGAGATTATACCCGCGTGGGATTAGGAAATACGATCATAGGTCCTGTACAGATAGGCAATCATGTAAACCTGGCACAGAATGTGACTGTAACCGGATTAAACCACAATTATGCGAATGCCGAAAAGCCGATTGATGAACAAGGAGTAAGTACTGCCCCTGTGACAATAGAAGACGACGTGTGGGTAGGTGCCAATGCAGTCATTCTACCCGGAGTGACACTTGGAAAACATTGTGTTGTAGCTGCCGGGAGCGTTGTAAGCCGTTCTGTTCCGGCTTATACAATATGTGCCGGAAGCCCTGCACGTATCATCAAACGCTATGATCCGGCAAGCAAAGAATGGAAAAAAGAGGTCAAGTAACTATATATAGTGAGAAATACTACGTAATATACCTTATTTAAGGGATTGTGGCTATGGGGTAAACACCCTATCTTTGCAGTATCAGAATTTAATTAATTAGTCATAATTTTATTACGTAGCCACATTTAAGTAAAATGAAACAGTGTCCTGTCGAAGTGATTTCGCCAGGATTTTGTTTTTTATATACAAAAAAAATCCCCGAACAAAACAGTGTCCGGGGAGAACATATATATAAAAAGGTAGGCTTATTGGCCTACCTCACTTAGTTTTTCCTTTACCTCATTGGCCTTATCCGCTACTTTACCTGCAACCTTAGCACCTGTTTTCACAGCTTTTACTTTTGCATCTTCCATTGCAGCTTCGGCATCTGCCTCAATCTCATGAAGGGCATTAAACACATCATTTTTCAGTTTCTTAGCTTTCGCTGTGCGCGAAAAGTGATAAACCAACGCACCAATGGCAGAACCTAATCCAAGACCTACCAGAAATTTAGCATTTCCACATTCCATAATCAAATAATTTTATGTTAGTTAATAAAATAAATACATTGCAAAGGTAACTTACTGTCGCGAATGACTAAACAAAGATGCAATCCACAGAAACAGAACAGCACCTACAACAGAAGTTATCAAACTACCGATAATACCCGTTGCCGCCAATCCAAGTAAAGCAAAGACCCAGCCCCCGAGTACACCGCCAATAATTCCTAAAACAAGATTGACCAGCAGCCCAAAGCCACCTCCTCTTGTTATTTTACCAGCCACATAGCCGGCAATAATTCCTATCAGAATATACCAGATAAAATTCATAATATTCTCTTTTTGTATTGTTTATACAAGGAACGTATCTCCTCTGTGAAAAGTTCGCAAACAGAAGAGGGAATTAACGAGAATTTAGGAAAGGTATGATTATGAAAAAAGGCAGTATAGAAATAAATTCCTATACTGCCTGCGTCTAATATAAAAAGGATCTTTTTTTATTTATCGCCGTACATCTTAGCTCTCAACTCCTTAATATGATCGGAAGTAATATATTCATCATATTCCATCATCTTGTCAATGATGCCGTTCGGAGTCAGTTCGATCACACGATTTGCCACAGTCTGAATAAATTCGTGGTCATGTGAAGAGAACAGGATATTACCTTTATATGTTTTCAGGTTGTTATTGAATGCCTGAATAGATTCCAGATCGAGGTGATTAGTCGGCGTATCTAAGATCAGACAGTTTGCATTGCGAAGCTGCATACGCGCAATCATACAACGCATCTTTTCACCACCCGAAAGTACACTTACCTTTTTCAAAACTTCTTCTCCAGAGAAAAGCATACGTCCCAGGAATCCTTTCATATATACTTCATTCCCTTCACCATACTGCCCCAGCCAATCTACCAGATTGAGGTCAGTGTTAAAGAACTCCGTATTATCCAACGGCAAATAAGCGGTAGTAATCGTCACTCCCCAATTGAAGTGTCCGGCATCCGGCTTCATATTGCCATTGATTATTTCAAAGAAAGCCGTCATGGCGCGTGGATTGCGTGAGATAAACACGATCTTATCTCCCTTCTCAACGTTAAAGTTCACGTCATTGAACAGCACTACGCCCTCTTCGGTCTTCTTACTCAAACCTGAAACCTCAAGAATCTGATTGCCCGGTTCACGTTCGGGTGTGAAGATAATGCCCGGATACTTACGTGAAGAAGGTTTAATCTCTTCTACATTCAGTTTCTCCAACATCTTTTTACGGCTAGTAGTCTGCTTGCTCTTAGCTACATTGGCGCTGAACCGGCGGATAAATTCTTCCAGTTCTTTCTTCTTCTCCTCAGCCTTTGCTTTCTGGTTCTGTTGCTGACGGAGAGCCAACTGACTGGATTCATACCAGAAACTGTAGTTACCGGCAAACATATTGATTTTTCCGTAGTCGATATCAACCGTGTGTGTACATACTGAGTCAAGGAAGTGACGGTCATGGCTCACCACCAATACGGTATGTTCAAAGTTTGACAGATATTCTTCAAGCCATGTCACTGTCTCCATATCGAGGTCATTGGTAGGCTCGTCCAGTAGCAAGTTGTCCGGATTACCATAAAGTGCTTGCGCCAACATCACACGTACCTTCTCTTTACCACTCAGCTCACCCATCAACACATAATGTTTGTTTTCTTTAACTCCCAAGCCACTGAGCAACATGGCAGCATCACTCTCGGCATTCCAGCCGTCAAGCTCAGCAAATTTCTCTTCCAGCTCGGAAACCTTCAACCCGTCTTCATCGGTAAAGTCTTCCTTGGCATACAACTCTTCGCGTTGCTTCATGATGTCCCACAACACAGTATGTCCCATCATCACAGTATCCATTACCGTGAAAGCATCCCACTTAAAGTGGTCCTGGCTCAACACTGACAGACGTTCGCCCGGACCTAATGTTATATTTCCGGTAGTCGGATCAAGATCGCCATAAATTGTGCGAAGGAAAGTGGACTTACCTGCACCATTGGCACCAATAATACCATAACAATTCCCACTTGTAAACTTCAAATTTACATCATTAAACAATACTCTTTTACCAAACTGTACCGAAACGTTTGAAACTGTAATCATCTTTTATATTTACGATTTTAACTATTTACAATTTACGATTGAAATGTCTGTAATTCACAAACAGGTTGCAAAGATAGACATTTTTAATGAATTACATGCTATGCAGCATGTGTCAATCTGACAGAAAAGCATTACCTTTGCAGCGTTTTTTGACATGTTTAGCAGATTGGCAGAGTTTTTGCTGGGAGGCAGTTACATTGTAACGTCCTATTGACATGAAATTGAATCCATTTATTAAGAACAAAAAAGATAAAGATATGAATCCTAAAGAAAAAGAAACAGCTAAAGAACAAGAGTTGAACGCTGAAAACCTTGCAGACGAACAGTTGCAGGATACAGAAAATACGGAGGAAGCAGCTCCCCTGACCAAAGAAGAAGAGCTGGAAAAGCAGTTGAAAGAAGCTGATGCAACCATTGAAGATCAGAAAGATAAATATCTGCGCCTCTCTGCCGAATTCGACAATTACCGTAAACGTACGGTAAAAGAAAAAGCTGAACTGATCTTGAATGGAGGTGAAAAGAGCCTGAGTAGTATCCTGCCTGTGGTTGACGATCTGGAACGCGCTATCCAAATGATGGATAAAGCAACAGACGTAGCAGCCGTTAAAGAAGGTGTGGAACTTATCTATAACAAATTCATTTCTGTATTAGGACAAAATGGCGTAAAAGTAATCGAAACCAAAGATAAGCCTCTGGATACAGATTACCACGAAGCCATCGCAGTGATTCCCGCACCGTCTGAAAAACAGAAAGGAAAAATTCTGGATTGTGTACAGACCGGATACACACTGAACGATAAAGTACTGCGCCACGCCAAAGTGGTAGTTGGAGAATAAAATATATATGGAAAAGAGAGACTACTATGAAGTGCTGGAGGTATCGAAAACCGCAACAGCAGAAGAAATAAAAAAAGCGTATCGTAAAAAAGCCATTCAGTATCACCCGGACAAGAACCCGGGCGACAAGGAGGCGGAAGAAAAGTTTAAAGAAGCAGCCGAAGCATATGACGTGCTGAGCAACGAGGACAAACGTGCCCGTTATGATCAGTTCGGTCATGCAGGTATGGGTGGTGCTGCCGGAAATGGTGGTCCGTTTGGCGGCTTCGGTGGAGGTATGTCTATGGACGATATTTTCTCCATGTTCGGCGATATCTTCGGAGGTCGCGGAGGCGGCGGTTTCGGAGGCTTCAGTGGTTTTGGAGGCGGAGGCAGTCAGCAACAGAGACGCTATCGTGGCTCTGATCTTCGTGTGAAAGTAAAACTGACGCTGAAAGAAATCTCTACCGGAGTAGAAAAGAAGTTCAAGCTGAAAAAGTATGTGCCTTGTACGCACTGTCATGGAACGGGTGCAGAAGGTAACGGTGGTTCTGAGACTTGTCCGACCTGTAAAGGTAGCGGATCGGTAATTCGTAACCAACAGACTATTTTGGGTACGATGCAGACCCGCACCACCTGCCCCACTTGTAATGGTGAAGGTAAAATCATTAAGAACAAGTGTAAGGAGTGTAGCGGTGACGGTATCGTATACGGAGAAGAAGTGGTAACCGTTAAGATTCCGGCCGGCGTAGCAGAAGGCATGCAACTCTCCATGAGTGGAAAAGGTAATGCCGGAAAACATAACGGTGTACCGGGTGATTTACTCATCCTGGTTGAAGAAGAGCCACACGAAAGCCTGCTCCGTGATGAAAATGATTTGGTATACAACTTACTTCTCAGTTTCCCGGCAGCAGCCTTGGGAGGAGCTGTTGAGATACCTACCATCGACGGAAAGGTAAAAGTAAAGATTGATGCGGGTACACAGCCGGGTAAAGTGCTTCGTTTGCGTGGCAAAGGCTTACCAAGTGTTAATGGATATGGTACAGGAGATTTACTGGTAAATGTAAGTGTCTACGTGCCCGAAGCATTAACAAAAGAAGAAAAGAGTACACTTGAAAAACTGGATACTTCTGATAATTTCAAGCCCAATACTTCTGTGAAGGAAAAGATTTTTAAGAAGTTCAAGAGCTTCTTTGATTAAGCACATTAGTGTTTGTTTCATATTATTCAAACGCAGGCTAATGCAAATTTTCATATAATTCATTTTACTGTAGAGTATAGGATTTGTTTATGAAAATTAGCGTTATCCTGCGTTTTTTATCTTCCTCAAAGAACTATCAAATCCTATTATGACAAAGTGGTTCTTTCACCCCAAACATATTGATTATCAATCATTAAAAAAGTACGTACTTTATTAGTCCAAACTATGCATTTTAACAGAGAGTTAAAAACGTAATTAACGTGCAATTAAATACGTATTTCTATAAATAAGAATTACTACTTTTCTATCTAAGAATATTATTATTGTAAAGTAATCATTTTCTATTTCTACATCAAATTTATAGTGCAATACTATTTTAATCGATAATATTTTACATAAGCAATAATAACAAGAAGTATAAGTGATATTTCTCGAATGCCAGTCATTAGAGAGAATAATAATGCTCTTTCTACTTCTGAATAAATTTCAATTAATTCTTTTGAATAATTTAAATATGCAGATAGTAAATTAATGAAAAGTATCAAAGGGATAATCCAGAACCGTATATAAGGAAGTTTCTTTACGCGAAAGCATGTTACTAATAAAGTAAATGCAACAATTGCCAATAAAGACGGAGCTATATAAATATTATGAACAAAATTCACAATTATTTCATACCCGATTAACTCAGTAAATCCCAAAATTGATCTTATTATAAAGAACAATATTATTCCATAACAAATATCTTTCTTCATCTTTCAAATTTTATAATATTGATTCAGACCATACATAGAAATCAATTCCTTACCCGTATATTTATCTGGTTGAAGATCATAGTTCGTGCTACGAAAGATCAATCCGGACGGGTAATACTCTAAACTCTGGACTACATTGCCTGTCGCAGCATCGCAAACCTGGCGGACACTACCCAAATGATCGCAAACATACGCATAAGATTTAAGAGAATCCAAATTGCCGGATGTTTTATTTACACATAATTGCAAATAACCATCCTGAATATCTATCCGTTCCGCAACATCACCTTTGTAGTGCATTTCTCCATTACGCCACTCTTTAGTTTCTACAAAAGGATCGGTACTCATACCAACAGATATCAACCCTGTTTCAAGTTGATATTATGAATATATCTATCATAACAATTTTGTATTTCTTCTTCAACATAGGATCGTGCTTCATCAATATTTAAAACTTGCTCACCCTGGATAAATATAATAATAGAAAAAAAATCGATAAAAGCACCGTCTTTATGCCAGTAGTTCACCTCTATCTCTGAGAAATAAGTAGCTTCACTCCCTGTTCTACTAACAAAAGAGAAATCACTATAAACAGAAAATTTCTTAAATTTTCCTCTCCACTCTTGTAACAACTCATTAGTTACTTTTAGAATAGATTCTTCTATTACAATACGCTCTGATTGTTTCATTTTTTCTCTATTTTAGGATATTTGACCCATTCATCTGGGAATTGTCTCATCGTGGCCTTTTCTCCCTGAGGACGGTTTTGAGGAACAAAATCTTGATGTTGATGAATTACATTCCCATTTTTATCATTCACCTGATGTGTTTTTGATATTGTACTCCTTGTGAATCTTTTTCTATTATATGTTTTGATGTGGCACCATCGCGGCCTTTCCCTTTCCTCTGTACAGTGAATTCTGTTACCCCATTGTCTGAAGAGATATCACTCCCTTCTACTTCGTTTTGAGAAAACTCGCCTATCTTGTGACATCAAACTCACAACAGTTTTTCCTGCCACTGCAGCTCCATGCACTATCAATCGAACTCCTGCTGCTGTAACAGGAACTGTTATTGGTGATGCCGTTCCTACTGACCCTACAGTTGCTACAGTACCTCCTCCTGCCGTACCACCTCCAATCGCAGCCTCTATTACCCCATCCCTATACTAATAACATCCCCATCACGACCTACATTATATCATTAGCATTCGATATCAAGTTGTTAACAGGCTCATTAGAAACTCTCAAAAATAAATTTCCCCAAATAGAAGAGCCAAAATCTAACAAAAATCCCAAAGGTCTTTTCCATCCGGATCCACATACCTCATCGGATTCCCTGCGCAGTATCCATACGGACTTAGATCATAATGTTTCTCGCACAACGGATCCCGGGTTGTAAAATGAGGGATCTTATTAAAAGAAACTACTCCTTCTTTGGTCTGCTACTCTTGTATTCTCCTCTTGTATAGACTCCAATCCATTTATCCATGTCGGCATACTTATATATCAGAAAAATAAACAAAAAGAAAAAACCGGTAATGCACATATCTATTTTAGTACTTTTTAATTTTAATTCTTTCTTTCCAATATAACTCAAGCAAGGTATTTGTTTATTATAATACACATTGTTTTCATAAAAATCACGAGCAGCAATTTTTGATATATAAATAGACTGCTTTGATTCATAGTTTTTTTTATCTACAGTGTATTTATAGATGATCGTTTTAGTTTCTGTGATAGAATCTATTTCAACACGCGTTTCAAGATACTCCGGCTTAACATATTCAAAAATATCACCAAAACCATTGTATGCTATATATTGTAAAAAAGCAAGTAAAAAACCTCCTCCTAAAAACAAAAAACCAATACTAAACACTAACTTCATAAAAAGTTTCATTTTAACGCCCTCCATTTTTTAAATTTTCTTCTACTAATTTTGTTGAAACTTCAGTTACTACTGATGTCACAGCTTCCACTTTTATCATTGATTTTGTTGTATTAGCGACTACAGTACCCATCCCTTGTGTTATGCCATTTACGGCTGTATTTACAGTTCCTTGAGTGGCACCTTGTTCAGTTAATATAGTAGCCGTTGTTGTTATGTTTTTGGACATAGTTCCTTGAATAACTTGTGCAGATGAAGTAGCTGCTTTTCCCATTACCCCTAACAATCCACCACTTAAACCATTTATAGCCCCACTTATGGCTCCACCTTTAGCCTTATCTGCAAAATTATTCGTCGAAACATTACTTACTGCTTGAGAAAGAGTATTATCTTTTCTTATTGCTGATACTACCTGTCCCGTAACATCTCCCGCAATTGCCCCTGTAGCTCCACCAACTGTTCCTGCAGCAGCACCTACTCCAATTACGACTAAAGCTCCACCTCCTGTAGCAACCGTAGCTGCAACAGCCAGATCTACAGCCGCACCGGTTATAGCGCCAGCTACCATTCCTTCCGCAGCCCCTGCCCAAACATCCGTACCATTTTTATGGGCTTCATATGCACCTTTTAGTCCTCCAAAAACCGTTCCTATGGCAGTTCCAATAAATCGTCCATCCGGATCCACATATATCATCGGATTCCCCGCACAGTATCCATACGGACTTAGATCATAATATTTCTCGCACAACGGATCCCGGGTTGTAAAATGAGGGATCTGAAACTCTTGCATGCGTGCCTTTGAATAATATTGATTCAGACCATGCATGGAAATCAACTCCTTGCCCGTATACTTATCAGGTTGAAGATCATAGTTCGTGCTACGAAAGATCAATCCGGACGGGTAATACTCTAAACTCTGGACTACATTGCCTGTCACAGCATCGCAAACCTGGCGGACACTACCCAAATGATCGCAAACATACGCATAAGATTTAAGAGAATCCAAATTACCGGATGTTTTATTTACACATAATTGCAAATAACCATCCTGAATATCTATCCGTTCCGCAACATCACCTTTGTAATACATTTCTCCATTACGCCACTCTTTAGTTTCTACAAAAGGATCGGTACTATTGGTTATCTTATCCAAGGGTACGGAGAGCGGAGTGGTATAAGTACGGGAAATACTGCCCAACTTGATACCACTTGACAGATAATAATTTACGATACGGTTGCCATCACCAAATTGTACCGTATCCGGTAGATTAAGAATATTATAGCGTACTGCCACAATATTCTTATCAAGATTAGCAGTTTCATTGCCATTACCATCATAATAATACTCTTGTTCACTATCAGCAAGATCGGGATAAATGGCGAAATCATAAGTGCCATGAAAACTTTTGTTGTCATCGGTCACCTTCAATAGCTGATTACCCCGATAATGAATATCCAGACCATTTACAGTTCCTGCTTCCTCCAAACGATATAAAGATGTGATATTACCCATCTTATCATAACTATAGAACTCATCATTCTTTAAACGGCTACCACTCATCCCATACATCATACCTGAAGTCAAACGATTGAATTCGTCATAATCAAAATGATAAAAATAAGAACGGCCATCCTGACTAATAGAGATATCGGCTATATTACCATTGTAGCAACGAGAGAGTTGATAGGGCAACATAGAATTCCCATAATAAAGAGTTTCATTAAACCGGCTCGTACTGATAATATTATATAGAGTCCCATCATTCTGGTAATTATACATCACTGCAACTTTATCACCCTGCAATTGCTTTTCAATAACACGTCCATAAGAGTCATAATTAAATGTACGCAAAGGAGAAGTATGCCGAGTCGCTCCATATCCTAAAGCATAGGTACTGCTTTTTTCACGTTCGGCATGGTCATAGATATAATTCGATTTCAAAGAGTAACGATTGTCATAATGCGATTCACTCTGTATCAATGCTCCCTGAAAGTTGTAATTATAATCTGTAGACAGGCTGTTGCCGGATAATGTTTCTTTTGAAGACTGAGTAAGTAACCGCGCTTTATCATCATACCGACTGACTGTATACCGCCCTTTATCCGGAAGATTCAATACAGATTCAAACACCCCTGTCTGCAATCCTTTTGCAGAAACGGAAGTGGAAATGTCGACAGAGGGCCACTCTGCGGTAAGTTCTGTAAAATCATAGGTATCATAATACCGAACACAAATGAATGTATATCCTCCCTGCCCCAGCTTCACATTGTCGGAATAACCCATGCATGAACCGGAAGCGCCCCTGTAATTTTCGCGTATCAGTACATCCCGGTAGAGTGCTGCCAGTTCTTCACGGCTACGGCTATCTTTGACCGTCCCCTCTACAACGGCCCGCCCAAGCCCGTCATATTTAATGAAACTCCATTCACCTTTTACTCTCCTGTTAGCATCTTGTATCAGAATCGGGCGATGATCTCCATCATATACTGTATAGATCCAGTCTGCACCCGGATATTTCACTTCCACACACTGGTTATCATCATCATAGATATAAAAATAGGCATATAAATCAAGATAATTCCCTTCAGACAGACTTTGATTGTTGAAAGAGGTGTATCCGTCTACAGCAGCAGGGGGAAGAACACAACAAAGACGATCATAATTATCGTATACAGAATAAGTATCATGATATCCGTCTTCTCCTATTTGACGCTTCAACACTGTACGTTCGTCATTATCCACAAAAAGCAAAGTTTGATGGCCATCCTCATCCGTTTCCCAGGTAACCTGATAGGCCCCTGTCGCTGCTATACGTTTTTCAAGTGTAGTGGGCCCTTGCATTCTGAATTCAAAAGCATTCAACTCCGGTATAGCAGAAGTACTCAGCCGATACTTATAAGTAACATTTTTACCACCTAAATGAAGCCCCGAAACTTCTCGCAGCTGCCCTCCGATAACAGGTTCATAACAATAATCATGAGACCATGCACTACCTGAAGACTCAAAATTTGCATGAGAAACAAAAGCCCCGTTATTACCGGAAAAAGGAAACGGAAGATACTCTTGTGATTTCTGACCAACCGTATTATAAACGATATAGTTTGCCAAATCCCCTTTATCAGGACTAATCCCTTTCTGAAGCTTTTGAATTAACCGGCCGGCAGAATCATAATACTCAATAGTAGTGAGGGAGTTGTTTTCATTAACTGCTGACAACTCCTGAACCGGCTCACGCAAAATGTGAGAAGTGATACTATTCTCCTGAGCGCAAATGCGTACTCCAACATGGACAAGCAGCAAGCAAAGACTATATATAATTAATGTGCGTTTCATTTTTCAGTAGCCATTTTAAGGTGATTTGTTTGAATGATGTTATGGTCATTATCCCGTATACAGTTCAGGCGTCCCATATCATCATATCCATAATAAGTGGTGATACCCCGTCCATCTGTCTTTGAAGTGATGCCCACTGACGGACGATAAGTCATTATAATAACTTCCGCACGTGGAAGTTTAGTGCGAAGGGCATGCAAAGCCTGCCACTGTGCCTGAGTCGGTTCATCGGAACGCCCGATAACGTCAACATCAATTCCTTGCGCTTTTACCTCTTCTATAGTCGCATTAAAAATTTGTGCAATAGGATATTGTGACTTATATCCCCACACATAAACAGCCGTCTGCCCCATCCGGCTTTGTATAGAGGTGCAATTACTCTGAGGGTCATAGTCTGCATAGGTAGTTTCCGCTTTTCCAAACAAGCTCATATCGCCATATAAAGAAAAAGGTTCTTCCTTACCAAATGGTTGATAATAAATATAATCGGCTTCCGGAACAAACTGACTATTCTTATTATTCTTCTTGTATGTATGGAGTGTTTTCCGAACTAATCGATTTTGTGCCCCTTTACGAAAATTCTCTTCAACAGGTGTACAGACTAAATTCTTCTCACACATCTCTTTATAAGGTGAACGGTCTTTAAAATCAACAGAATAAAATATCTCATGAGTTTCATTCAGATTCCGTTCTGTTACTTTTTTAGTTATAGTCCGAGGCTGGAAGTTGGTTGTGTTGTATAGATAACTATTCATCGAATTACGAACAACCGGAGTAGTTCCGTGAATATCAATAATTGAATCATACTGATGAGATAAAGCACAGAATGTGATCGGAATATGATACTTCGAAATAACAAAGAGATTACCCGGATCCTCCCGAAGGGCCTTTAGTCTCATGACCTCCCGTTCCAGATAAGCATAGTAAGTTGCTTTCGTCATTCTTTCATTTTCATAGATACAATGCCGACGCAATTTACCATTTTTAAAAATAAACTCTCCCGGAAATCCGGGAACTGCTCCCTCCCTCTCTTTCTTGTTATAATAATAAAAGTCTTCCCGCAATGTATCTGTCAATACACTGACCTGGCTATAACCAACCGCTACTCCGGCTGTTGGACTTTCCATTGGATTAACAGAACCGGAAGAGCGGTTCAATACAATCGTACTACCAGCCACATAATAATGATCGGGATAGGCAGATGCGGCATCATAGCAAAGAGAGACTTCACGGACAGCGTATAAAGGGTTACGTATCTGAATGCCAGAACTTTTCCAATTATCATTCATATATTGGTATTTCCGGAGAGTTGACGGTGACTTGATCTGAGCTATACGAACTCCACCGGCAAGAGGCAACCCTTTATAATAAGGAACCTTATATAACTTTAGGGTTGCCGTTTCTTCCACAACAGTAGTATTTGACTGCATGTCAAAAGTGTAAATGCCTTCTGTCAGGTAAACTTTACGCCCCCGGATTGACCGGTCATCCCAATTTATATCTTTTGCTGTATGCCTGCGATCACGAAAGCCAAAAATAATAGTTCCCTTCTCTTCCTCTGCGTGAAATTCATTACCGGCATACATGAAATCATAATCCACATATCCGTCAAACGGCATATAAAACCGGCTGGTTTTCAAATGCTCACTGGCAGGCTTTACAAACCGTAATGTTTCCTTCCAGGTACCTTCATCAGACAAAGGTATTTTTACTTTTTCTCCATCAATGGCTTTTGGTTCGTAAGTGAACTCAGTACGCCCACCCTCGGGTGTTTCAAAGGCCGTTAACATGCAAGAAGTTACATAATCGGGCAGTGTGCCGCGATTGGCACCAGGCAAATGAGTTCCTTTTGGAATAATGATATTATGTGCAAAACCCTCATAATCCCGATCCGTAATTATCGAAGGATAAAGGCAATTGTTCTTTATACCGTTGTAATATCCCCAATGATCACAGGAAAAACTATTCTTACGAGGAAGAAGATGGGTTGTGTCATACTCCATGCGATACATAACACTACGTGCCTCTGTCCCGGTTACAGTTATAGAATCCAGTCTCAGCCGAAGCGACAGGTAATTCTTGCACGAATCTGATGAAGTAAAATAGGAGGTATGAAAGTAGTACTTACTCAAAGGCTGAGGTTCTTTATCTGAGCCACAAATTTTAATCTCCTGCAATGCACGAGCTGGGAAATGATTACCCCAATCAGCGTTATGTTTATAATAATACAAAGAACGTACATCTTCTCTTTTATCTTGGCTTGCAACAAAATCAATATGCCCGTTTTTCCAGCTAATACGCCTCAGACGAGGATATTCTACAGTCAGGTCAGCAGAGTAAGTAGCCTTGGGAGTAAATGTATCATACGGAAGTTTCTTTCCATCTTGTGCCAATATTGTATATATATGTTGCGATACACTCACCGGAGACACATAAGCATTCAACTCTTCATCATATTCAAAAGTTATCCGGTCGCCATTTGGATAGTAGATATCTTTCAGATACCAAGCCGTCACATGATTATCTGCCGGATTACTGGGATCTATATCACCTTGTTCAAAATTACCTTCAATACTTGACATACTGGCATTCGACTCTGTATATGAACGAGAATATTTTATCTCCGGTTGCACGAAACAGTAACTGGTGCCATCAGGAACAGTTACTCGAAATCCGATAAAAGTAGTCGTTCCTTGTAGTTCAATCTCCTCGATCTTCAGATTATCTTCCGGATTAGAATAGATAAACCCGCTTCCCGGATTCTCCTGTTGCAGTTTATGCCCTCCCAATTTACAATAAAAACGGCCTGTATATCCACCAAAGTTATAATAAAATACATCCGGTTCGGCATCCCGCGATAATCTGGGGAAAATAAAAGCAGTACCATATTCATAAGACATTCTTATATACTCCGAATCTACCGAACCATCCACTACATCAGGAATATCCGTCTCATTATAATAATATCCGGTACCAAGATCATCTTTCCCCCGGATTGTACGTGTTATCACACCGCCGGCATTCAAGCACCAGCCCAATCCCACCCAAGTAGCTTCTTGTGCAACCCGGATACCCGAAGCGTGGTAACTAAGATTTATCGGAAAGCTATAAGGCCCTGTTTCAATCGTATGAATAGGAATATTGATGGAAGGAGTTCCGGTATACAGAGATACCGGATAGTCAACATATTGCGCTAATGCACACGAATTGGGAGAAGGAGTAATATCTTTAAATAACGATTGCCCTTTTTGTGCTCCCAAAAGACAACAGTACAAAAGTGCAGAAATAAATATTGTTATTATCTTCATACATAATTAGTTTTAAGGTCACTATTACATTATTTTTCGGGACTCTTGCTTTCCATTTACAATAGTACTAAGAATAAACTCTTTGTCTCCGCTCTGCGAAACATCTATTTTCTCAGAATACCCCCCCGCAGAAACTATGTGAGGAGACTGATAGTGGATAACAATACCCGAAACTGTAGTAAGAATCACCTCCAACTGTACCGGTTCATTCATTTGATAGTTCAGTGTCAATTGTTTCCCGGGAACCAACGTATAATCCAACAGAAAAGGCCTGTACCCAGGTCCTGATACGGAAGGATTGTTTTCCGAATCCTGTCCGGGAGTTTTTTCTGCAACGACCGCTAACTGTTCACGAATAGCACGGTTTTCCGGATCATCTTTCAGATATTGCTGTTCTGTAAGGGGATAATAAAAGGAGGTATTGAAGTGTTTGTGTAAAATACCGGACTTATATATAGAATTTTCAAAGGTTTCGAATACCGGATAACGATAGCCGGGAGCATACCACTGGCAATGGACAACATGCCAGGTAGCAGGGTCTCGTTGCAACCATACCTGTATAGTATCGGATAAATGAGGAATACTGTCAATACAGGGAGTAGAATGCCTATTGGCATAGTAGGTCTGCCCTATATACTGATCACGACGAACACGAAGAACTTGCCGCAAAGTATCCGTACCGGGAAGTAGCAAACACCCTAATCCATCGGCCACAACGGAAGAAAAACCGTAGGAAGAGATGCCTAAAGAATGGCTATAACTCCCTTCACCATAGAAATAAGAGCCGATAGAATCGCCATAGGCAAATGGATAGCGCAGGGCAATCATCGGGAACCTGTTGTTTACCCGGGCATTGGCATTCTCATAGCCTATAAGAAGCAACGAATCAGTGGAAAGCCGGTACTTGTATTGTGTACGGGATTCTGATAGACAAAGTACAGAATCAATCTTACCGGTATAACCAACTCTATAGGTGTCATTATCTGCTTTTTGTGTACGGAAATCCCATACTATTCCTGAGCCTTTTGCTCCGGAAGTAGTATAGTCTTGTTGTATCTTATAAAGCACATCACCAGATCGGGGCTGTGAAGCCTCTTTTGATAACTGCTGAGCTAAGCAGCCTGGTGTTATCATAAAAAACAAAAGGAATAACAAAGTACAATTTTTCATATCTTCTATTAAGTTAAGTCAGTGCTCTTGTTACGAGTTCATTGAGAACAAAGGGAAAAAGGAAATTGTAAAATTACGAAAACAAAGCTAGCAAACAACTATTTATGCTTTTTTTTTACATTTTCGGCATATGTTTATTAACATCTTTTCTACCACCCAACAACGTTCTGTTGATATATACAGATAAAAAAACAGCTGCCTGTTAACATTAGAAAATGTACCGACAGGTAGCTATTCTTACTCCAGAATACGTTATATCCTTATTTATACCCCGGATTCTGAACCAGATTCGGATTCATACGCCTCACCTTATCCGGTATGGGGAATACCGTAGTATACCCACTCGCTTCGCCAGCCAACTGTGGCCGGCTGCTATACGGACGGGTGAATAATCCAAACCTCACAAGATCCTGTCGCCTCCAGCCTTCCCAGGCAAATTCCAGTTGGCGCTCATCAAGAAGGGTATTCAAGGTAGCTTCCCGGTAAGGAGCAGCCACACGGGAACGTACCCGGTTCAACTCTTCATCACCGTTCTCTCCGTTGCGGACTTTTGCTTCACTCTTCATCAGCAGCACGTCGGCATAGCGATAAAGCACAATATCATTCTCCATCAGTTTACCGTCTTTCGTGCCCGTATCATCTACTTCGTACTTCTTCATACGGGCTCCTGCTGTCTTCTCATAAGGCTCATTGGATATATCCAAAGCCACCTCCCAGGGTAGGTATTCAAGTATCGTACCGTCGTCCAGCCTCACGACGTTTCCTTTCAAGTCATAAACAATGCCGGCAAAGTAGCACTTGTCAAAACGGGGATCAACCTGAGGAGTGCCATAAGCAAAGGTTTTCAGAACCTCAATGGTGGCACTTGAACCATTCTCTCCACTCAAGCCATATGCCTTGGCATGGTTGTAGTGACGCGAACGGAAGAGATATTGCATCTGGTTGGTGTACAGGTTCTTATTCATCGGTATAATAAAGATATTCTCGGCCGATGATTCGTTGAATACGGCAAAGTTGGTGGTATAATCCTCTTCAAGCCGGTAACCGGACTTCGTGACAGAATCACAATAAGCCTCAACGGTCTGCCAGGCATTAAGCTCTTCACCACCTACATTAAAATAGATGTTTCTGCCATCCGGGCGTATGCCGTCCGTCCAGTCATTATCGGTATATACCTCTGCATTCAGAGCCAGTTTAGCCAAAAGGAAATGGGCAACGGGGCGGGTAATGTGTCCATAATAAGTACCGGGCAGATTGCTATGGGCAGTGCTCAGTTCGGGAGCCGACTGCTGTAACTCGCGTACAACAAAATCATAAACCTCCTGGCGGGTGGACTGTTTCACTTCTTTCACCGGCATAGAAGAAGACAATACCAACGGAACATTTCCAAACAAATCTACCAGATGATAGTAATACAGGGCACGTAATGCTCGCACCTCTGCTTCATAGGCCACTAACTCCCTGTCGTTGTGCGTCCCGGCATACTGCGCTATTCTTTCCAGCGATTTATTACTTAAACCTATCACTTTATACAAATATTCCCAGGTGGCTTGTATAGCATCATTATTGACACCCCAATTGTGCAGATAAAGCCCCTGCCAGAAACCACCATCATACCAGTCGCCACCCCGGGTGGGCATTATAGCCTCATCGGTAGTGAAGGTATTCAGATCGTAGATACCGCGTCCGGTGCCCTGCAAGCCCTGGCTGTCACTGTATCCGCCAATATTGTTGTACAATGAGGCGACTGCATTGAGATACAAGTCGGACAAGTTTTTATATGCTTCTTCCTCAAAGATGCGGTCTCTCGGTTTCTCACGTAAAAAGTCATCACAGGATAGTTGCGCCAGTGATAACAGCAGAAAACATGCTATATATATAAATGAACGTTTCATCGTAGCTCCTTTTTAAAAGTTAATACTCAAACCTACTGTATAAGTCCGCGCCAGCGGATAACCACGTTTATCATCTACTCCTAATGTAGAGTTGACGGTGGAACTATTGATCATCGGCGAAAGTCCGGAATAGCCGCTGATGGTAGCCAGGTTATTGACCGTAAATGCCAGACGAAGTGACCGGATATACTTCTGAGCCTTTGCTAACGGGACATTCCAGCCGATGGTAAGATAATCGAAGTTGACGTAATCTCCCTTTTCCAGCCAGTAATCGGTGGCGGTCTGATCTTTTATATTTCGCCGGGGGGCCTCTTCCATCACATTATAATCGGGGAAGATGTTCATATTCATATAAGTCAGCGAAGTGCCGTTGTAGACCTTGTGTCCGAAAGCTCCGTTGATCTGTACCGAAATATCAAAACGCTTGTAACGGAAACTGATGTTAGACCCCAGTAAAGTTTTGGGTACTGCCTGCCCTGCCACATAGCGGTCTTCACCGTCTTCAAGACTGATGCCTCCTCCGTTCAGATCGGCTATGCCATAGGTATATCCGCCATCGCCATCGGATACAAGCCCGTTGCTGTGCGGAAGATAAAAAACACCGAGCGGTTGTCCCACTATCTGATAGACGATGTGATTGTATCCTCCATGAAAGCCTGCACCGTCAAGGCTTGCCAGGCTTTTATACTCCGGTGCCGAGATATTCTCGCCATTATAGGTACCGCTCAAAGAGAGTAGTTTGTTGCGCTGAAAGGTAATATTGGCATTGATATTCAGTTCCATATCCGGCGTTTTGAGTGGAGTGATACCAATGGCTATCTCGGTACCGCTGTTACGCATGGAACCGATATTTGCCAGCAGCGTGTTGTAGGTAAAGGGAGGCACACTGACGTTATAAAGATAGAGCATATCGGTGGTCTTTGAGTTGTAGTAATTGACAGAGAGTAGCAGGCGGTTGCCAAACATCCCTAAGTCTGCCCCGGCATTAAACGTATGTTTCACCTCCCACTTCAAATCGGGGTTTATATTCTGCATCTCTCCCAAGGTAACTACTGCCGAATTGCCCACAGGCACTACCCCGTTGGGTCTCACCAATCCGAGGGTGGTGTATGAATCTATCCCGTTCTGATTTCCCGCCAATCCGTAACCTACACGTAGTTTCAGATTGTCAACCAGAGGGATACGCTTCATAAACTCCTCTTCACTCACCGCCCATGCTGCGGATACGGAAGGGAAAAAGCCCCACTTATGATTGCTCCCGAACTTGGAGGAAGCATCTGTACGGGCATTCACGGTAAGAATATAGCGGTCGGCATAGGTATAATTGAAGCGCCCCATGAAGGAAGCCAGATGTGGCTCTTCATAATAAGAATTCGTACCTTCCCAAAGGCGGATTGCACCTGCCTGAAGGTTGTCATATCCAAACTGGTCGGAACTAAAGTTTGTGACGGTGGTATAATATCCGGTATAGGTCTCCTTCTGAAGTTCGGCAAGTGCCAGCACATCAAAGAAGTGTTTCCGCCAGTTCTTTTTATAGCTCAGCATCAGGTTGCCAAGCAGAGACTCCATCTTCTTCGTCCCTTTGTATGCCTGCCCGTGTGCCCAGACCGATGTGGGGAGATACTGGGAGTTCTCTACAATATTGTAGGTGTATGCACCAAACATGACGAGCTTTAGATCATCCATCAGATTGAACGTCAACCGGGCATGTGTACTGATGTGAGAAGTAGCATCATGGTCTTTCACTTCCATCCATGCCAGCGGGTTGGTGATCTGGCTGGCACTTGTGATCTGATCCCACGAACCGGTTTCCGTATTCTTATGATTGGGAAAGGTGGGATTGAAAGTAGCCGCAGAGTAAAATGTCTTCTGGTAATCGAACAAGTTATGGTTCTTCTGCACGGAGCCGAACATGCCTAACTCGCAACGGATAAAGTTGCCAAAAATGTTCTGGCTCATATTCATGTTGGATGTAAAATTCTTCATATCCTGATTTTGTATCACCCCCTGCCGGTCTACATATCCCAGGGAGACACGGTAGCTGGAGGCATCGGAACCGCCATAAAAGGCGATATGATGATTCTGCTGAAATCCGGTTTGTTCTATTTCTTTCTGAAAATCGGTATTGTTTCCCAAATCCAGAATGGAAAGTCCCCGCTCACCGGCCACCTGCCGAAAGCCGTTTGCCGATAGCATGCTGAGATTCTTGTAAACGGAGGTTATACCGAAACTACCATTATAGCTGACGCGGGTTTTGCCGCTAATACCCTTTTTGGTAGTCACCTCTATGACACCGGAAGCCCCACGAGAACCGTACTGGGCAGTTTCGGAGGCATCTTTCAGGATAGTAAAACTTTCGATGTCAGTGGGATAAATGGAGGTAAGCATATTCAAATCGCCAAATACCCCGTCGACGATGATCAGCGGATCGTTGCCACTGGTCAAGGAGGTGGTACCCCGCAAGCGAACGGCATCCAGGGCGGCCTGCCCGTTTGTTCCCCGTTGTATGGTTAACCCCGGCACACGGCCACGGATTGCATCGAGAGGATTCGTGATCTGATCCCGGTTCATCTGTAACTCGGTGATCTTCTCAACGGAACCGGACAGATTTTTAATACTTCCGGTGGCATATCCTACGGTTATTAAAGAATCGAGCGGAACTAACCCGGACTTCTGGGCCACGACATCCGAAAAAAGAAACAGAGAAAAGAGGCATAGGAGAGAAAATCTCAAATGTGTAGTGTGGTGTTGCTTCATGTTATCTCTTTTTTTAAGGTATATATATCTTCAATATACATTTATAACAAAAAAAAGGATAGAGGGGTTCGTGAAGCAATGAATTTTATTCCGGCTTCCGGAATGTCACGGAACAGAGCCTATGAAATCAGTAACAAAAAGACGCTATATGAGCTGCATACAGGCAACGCCTTGCCTGCATGCAGTAAAGGCGTGGACTACATGCAGGCAAGGCGTTGCCTGTAAAAGGGCATTCGGAGATGTTATACAGCAGGTATTTCCTCTCTCTTAATAAGATCGGAAAGTAGAAGCCGGCAACCCCTGAGCATTCACCAGATTGGCACGGGTGAAAGGTTGCCAGCCATAACGCACATAACGGGGATGCTTCACCTGATCGCTATATACTTTTATCTGGTCGCCAACGATCTCGGCTTTGGCCGGATAGAAGAGCCCTTCGGTTTCTGCCACTTCAAAAGTCCGCAACGCTTTGCCATCCGAAGAAGACATTCCATCGGCAAAATCAAACGAAACATAAGCAGCCCCTTTGCGGAACTCTGCACTGCGGAACAAGGGTCCGGAAGGTACAACCGCTTTCATGCCATACGTACGGTTCAATGCCTGACGCGCCAGACGCTCGCCCACCGGTTTCTTATTCTTAGGATGTACATCCAGCGAATCACCCTGATCGCTCGAAACAGCTATGCCCGTATAAGGTATCTCCTTCAGCAACCTGCGCTGGCTATCGCGAAACCACGGCCACGAAGGACGGTCCATGGAAGAGAGCTGTACGTAGTAAAACGGAAGTTCCGGATTTTCCCAATTCTTGCGCCAGCTATCTACAAGCAGATGGAATAGCTTCTCGTGCGTCTCGTAATCGGGAGCATTGGATTCTCCCTGATACCAGATCACTCCTTTCACCGGAAACTTATCCAACGGGAGGATGCCGGACTCATACAGATAACATGGTTCATAGGGGTGGCGCTGAAACTTATTCGTCGATTTCTTAACATTCAATGTAGCGCGTGCGCGTATCCAGTTTTGCGGATCATTCTTCGTCCAATTGCGAAACATGACAGGAAGGTGAAACTCCAATGCATGCCTGCTCACCCATGCTTCTGTGGGCGAACCACCAATCGCATTGCAAATCAAACCAACGGGTACATGCAGGCTATCCTGCAACATCTTCCCGAAATAGTATGCCACAGCAGAAAAATCAGCAGCACTGACCGACGTACAAACCGTCCATTGGCTATCTTTATAATACTGCAAATGGTTCAGAGAATCGAGTACGGACACCTCCCACTCTACAGGATTGGTACGCCAACGGGCTTTCATATCCAGCAAACGAATGTTATTATTGCCACTTTGAGGAATATCCATCCGGGCCGTAGAGGCTTCTTTCAGCATAAACTCCATATTGGACTGCCCCGAACAAAGCCATACTTCTCCTACCAACACGTTGGAAAAGTGTAACCGGGTCTTTCCGGCAGAGACAGTAAGTGTATGAGGGCCTCCTGCCTGCATGGGTTTCAGACGCACGCACCACTGTCCGTCCGATCCGGTTTTAGCCCGTTGCTTTTGTCCGGCAATGCTTATCGTTACTTCTTCTCCGGCATTGGCAGTACCCCGCACTTCCAACGGACAATCACGCTGTAACACCATGTTATCACTGTATACCTGCGGCAGACGAAGGCCACCATAATCACCGGTGATGGCCGAGCAAACCGTTTGTGCCAGAATCCCTGCTCCTTCGGCAGTGGGATGTACCGCATCCGGAAGCATAAAGGGATAAGGATAAAGGGGAGTATGAAAGTCTATCAGTTGTGCCCCGGCAAGCTCGGCCACCCTTTCAATGGCATGTTGTATCTGTTCGTGCCAGTCGCGCGTGCCCGACTCAAAACGGGAGTGGCGGTTGGTTATGGGAGTCATTCGCGCCACCAGGATACGCACCTTCGGATTGACTACACGGAAAGAGTCGATCAGCGCCAGATAGTCTCTGACGAAATAATCACGATAATTGGGCCAGTCGCGCGGATCGGTATCATTGATGCCCAGATGAATCACAACAACATCTCCCGCGAAGGTCAATGCCCGCTGAAATTCCTTCTGTCCGATATAGGGACGATGCCCTTTATTCAGCAGTGTGGCCCCTGATTTACCAAAATTTCCTACCACATACCCCTCTCCCAACATCCGTTGCAGTTGGGCAGGATACGCATCCCGTTCCCGGTTTTCAATCCCGGCCCCATACGTAATGCTGTTTCCCACACAAGCCACCCTTACCGGCGTTTGCGCTACAGCAACCAGGCTACAAAGAACCAGCAAATAACTCAGTACTATCTTTCTCATTTTCCGTTAACATAAGGTTTAACAATCTCCACCCATTTCAGATAACCTTTACCCAACAGGTGTAATCCGTCATTCGTATCATCCATATTCATTTTCCCCGTTGCCGGATCGACAAAATGAGCGTAAAGGTCGATATACGTAAGCCCCCTCTCCGTAGCCAGCCGGAGTATCCCTTTGTTGATCTTCTCTACTTCTTCCCAACGGGAAGTGTGGCCCTTAAACAGTCCATAATGATCGGTCACCGGGAGTACACTTTGCAGATATAACTTCGTTCGGGGCGAATCTGCCTTTATTTTAGAGGCAATCATGCCGATGCGCTGTACAATGGTGTCTGCCGGAGTGCCCCGACTTACATCATTAATGCCGATCAGCAAAAAGATCTTCGCAGGTTTCCCTTTCAGAACCGCATCCAGGCGATCATACACTCCCATGCAGACATCACCGCTGATCCCTCTGTTCTTGACATGCTTATTGCCAAGCAACTCGGCCCACTCCGCTCCGTTTGTGATACTGTTTCCCAGAAAAATAATATCCTTCGAGGTGACGGGTAACTCTTCAAACAAAGTAGCCCGCTGATAATAAAACGTTGAGTACTTCCGCTCCTGGGCATTGCCTGCAACAGATACAAGCAATAGCACAATAAAAATCCACTTGTTCTTCATAAATTATTCCTTCTTAATGTTCATTCAATTACGATCTTGCAAATTTGTGCTGTACGAATGCCGGGCTTTGTCTCACCACCTATAACGAAGACTTCTTGTTGCCTTCCTGCCAAAGCAGCACCGGCACGTGCCAGACCGGAAGATTGTCCCCATTCATCCCAGCCGTTCCGGTGGATATCATATACCATCAAGCGGTTGTTAAAGCGATACCAGCTTACGGGTTGCGTCAGATAATTTTCTTTAGTAACCCGGCTATAACTTCCGCTGATTGCATCCAGAAAAATCTCTTTGTTCACTCCGCCTACACAAAGAATAAGACTGTCCGAGCAGGCTATGGAGGCCCCTCCCGTCAAAGTAAGAAGTTCGCCTGTGGCCGGGACCACAGGTGCCGATACGGGTTCCCATGTTTTCGATGCCGGAAGATACCGATAGCCATCCGTAGCAACCGTGGCCTCCTGATTCTCTCCTAAGGAAGGTGAAAAGCCTCCCCAAATGTAGAGCGCATCCTCCTGAGCAGTACAAACCGGTTGCACACGTGGAGCTCCGGGCAAGGCTGGCTCTTCCTTCCAGCCCTCAGCAGGATTCTCCATACTCAAAGAGAACAGAGAAGCAGAGGGAACACCTGCTTTGTTACCCCCGAACACATAAAGAACATTCCCAAGAACAGCGCCTGCCATATTATCTAAAGCAAAAGGTAACGCGGGCAATGTGTCAAGAATAGCAGCGTCACCTGTGGCATTCAATGACAAAGAGTAGGTGGCAGAAAGCCTGCCTGCGGAATGATTGCCACCTACAAAGATCAGTTTATGAGGCAGTGAAAGCGTTACTCCATAGGCAGCCTCAACGGGGAGTTCACCTATTTGGGTCCATGTCAATGTAGAGTCGTTGGCAGGCAGGCCCCTATATATGCCTTTATAAAAACGTTTTTCACCTCCCTCGGAAGCAGGTATACCAGGGAAATTACAACCGCCTGCAATGATTAGTTCGTCGTTTATAAAACCGGCATAGCATGCCGACACTCCCAGAGAGTATCCGGGCTCATAATCCGGAAAACCGGAGATATGCTCTATACGTATGGCACAAGAGGCGGCCTTCTGCCCGGAAGAGGAGGTACATGCCGGGAGCAGACCGCCCGTGATTACAGTGGCGATCAGTGACAGGACTATGAGAGAGGACTTTTTCATAATATATAGATCATGGAAGATTTTACCACAGAGTAACACTGAATTAAATCTTTATTGAAACGCAGATAAACGCAAATTTTCGCAAAGGGAAACAAATAGATGATAAGGAACTACAGGCTTTTAATCTACATTAATCCGCGTTAATCCGCGTTTCAATAAAGATTTAAAACTCTGTGCTACTCTGTGGTGAAACTCAGTATATATCTCCTTTCGCCAATTCCCCCAACAACTGCGCATACTTTTCTACCACAGCCCCGGCGTATCTTTTACCTTTTTCTGCCGTAGCCAGCCGGGGATCTCCGATGCCTGTATCCTCAGATACTTTCTGCCAGTTTCGCGGAATCCATGCAACCTTTTCTTGCAGTGAACTTATGGCAAATGGTTTGTATTTACCCTCACCGGCTTCTTCCAGATTAACTAACTCCGGGTGATAATGCATCATCACAGAAGTTTCCACCTCGTCGGCATGGTCGCCTGGCCGATCGAAGTACTCCTTTGCCGGAAGCACCGCAAACCACTCGCTGCAAGCTATCAGGAAGTCCGGGTAATCAACAGATAAGTCGCGAATCATATTCTTGAAATTATTCCCGCCATGTCCATTGATAATCACCATTTTGCGAATGCCCTGTGTATGGAGTGAAGCCACGATATCCGTAAGGATTGCCCTCTGAGTCTCATACCGGGCATGTATACAGAAGGGTAACTCGCGCTGTCCCGGATTTTGTGACCCCATAGTTACAGGAGGCATCACCATACAGCGCACACCATACAACTCTTTACTGCGCTCTGCCGCATCAACGGCAATGGCGTGTGCCAAGATACAATCTGTCAAATAAGGCAGATGCAGATTGTGCGGTTCGGTAGCTCCCCAGGGAAGCAGTACCAAATCATAAACTAACTCTCTCGTTTTTCCGTAGCATGATACGGACAAGTCAATTTCTTTATTCATCGTCATCCTTTTTTATCTGAATTCAATAGATACAAAATCATTTTAGTTTCTTCTCCGGCGAGTAAATCAACCCGTCTACTGCATGTTCGCCATCAAGCGTGACAAAAACAGTTGTAAACATCCACTTCACCAGACGAACCTGAGGAGTCGTAAATTTCCCTACCGGAAGTTTCAGCAGCACCTTATTCCACCCCTTATTCAAGTGTACCTTCAAAGGAGGGCGGGCTGTAAAGTTTTCATTACCCAAAGGCGTTTCATTATCCGGCTTTGTGTGGGTAGCCGTCCACACAGGAGGAAGTATTTCACTATCGTTCAGCCAGATGCGGCTCCCTTTATAATCCCACTTTCCGGCTGGAGGAGGTAAGTCTTTCTCCGAACGTCCGTAGTTCTGAAACTCCGCCCACAGCCCCACATCCTGTGCTTTGGGCGAATATACCCATGTATAGGCATATGCCGTATGGTTTTCTGCCGGCTCTTTATAGAAAGAGGGGACCAGCGTACCCCATACATGACGCAGATAGATACCCGCACCGATAGCCTGCCGCACATTATACGCTTTGCCATCATATATATACTGATCTTTGAGTCCGGCTTCGGGTGGAAATGCCTGTTCCGGATTTCCTCCATTGGGAAAAGCATCCGTAATGTTCCACTTCACATTTGTCTGCTTCACATAAGCAAAGGGATATCCTTTGAAATGATGCTCTTTGTGCCACAACATTCTTTCTTCAAAATCAGCAAAACTCTTAAACTCCTCCGAGTCTTCACCCGGAAGAACCGTACCGTTCCGGTTAAAATATTCGGAGCCTCCCCCTCTCCACGAACGCCCGGCAAAAGCCAGCATGTTAGGATAAAAGGCATTCTCCCTGATCACATTCTCCTCGGGCACTACTACCCTATCCTGCCACACTGCCATGATAGCCCCGGCTATATCCTCACTACCCTGAGGCTGATTGTAAATGCGACTGTTATACAAAGCTATTATATCGGCAAATACGTCAAAATGATTCAGGTAGTGGAACCTTGAATCAATGGCAGGAATACCTTCCTGCGCCTTTCCGCGGTAGCTCCAGAGGTGGGTCATATCTATTTCTCCCGGTTTGTAGTGCCAGCCCGGATTCCAGGAAATCACTTTCTTGCCTTTTGCCCGGATATAGGCTACCATCTCCGGCGCAAATTGCGGATTGGTAAAGGCTACCTCATCCGTGCCGATATGCAGGTAAGGTACCTCAAAAACCTCACAGACCTCATCCATCAGCAGTTTAAGAATTTTCATTCCCGCTTCGCTCTGCATATCGTGCCGAAAGGCCCGTACAAAGGCGGCACTATGCCCCGGCATATCAAACTCCGGTATCAGCAATACCTGACGCTGTTTACAGTACCGAACCAACTCTTTAGCTTCTTCCTGCGTATAAAACTTGCCCGGCATACGCGTCACATTACAACTGTCGTTCAATACCGGAAAGAGCTTACTCTCAAGCCTCCATGCCTGGTTCTCTGTCAGATGCCAGTGAAACACATTAATTTTATAACGAGAAAGCATGTCGATCTCCCGCTTCAATTCGTCCATAGAAATATAGCCTCTGCCTACATCCTGCATGAATCCCCGTACCCGGAAAGCAGGCCAGTCTACAATCTCACATCCCCGAACAAAGGTCTTTCCTCTCCGGTGCTGCAACAATTGGTTCAATGTTTGTAATCCCCAATAAGCTCCTTGTTCGGTGATAGCCTCAACCCTGATATTGTTTCTATGTACCGTCAGGCGATATGCTTCATTTTCATTCAAGGGTATCCCCTCCAGTTTCTCAACCAACCGGATTTCAATTACAGAAGAGGCGCGCTCATCGGCAGTCCCTCCCGCTTCGGTCACCCATGCTTCCAGTTGCGGAACAAGTACGGAAGAGACGAGCCTCACCCGTTTCATATCAAACTGCTCACCGCTCAGTTTCACTTGCTGCGGCTCTGGCAGGAAATGAATCTCACCTGCCCGGACTGTAGGAAATGTACAAAGCAACAGGAGAAATGCAACGCTATATACAATGTGCCTCATTTCACTATATCTTTTATTTTAATCTGTTGAAATGTCATATGCGCCACACTGCTCTCATACAAAATGCCAATCGTTTCATTGTCCACCAACGTAAGACAGGAATATCCCCAACCATCGGCCTCGTCTATCAACAACTGATGTTCAGGCAACCAGGTCACGCCTCCATCCAGACTGGCTTTTATAGTGATATGGTTTCTTCCCTTCGTTGTATCAGGATTGGAGAAGAACAAAAGATCTCTGCCAAGCACATTGTCCTTTGCCTCTACTTTTATCAGACTTGCCATACACACCGGCTCACGCAAAGCACTCCGCGAAGAAATATGTTCTGTCCACGTTTCGCCTAAATCCCTGGTTATAGATACTGCACGACTTCCACCCCGGTTATCGCGCATGTTCAGCATCAATACACCAGGCTCTACTTCCGCCACTTGTGCCTCGGTGGTATTGGTACGGGCATAGTTATGTATTTTCCAGGTTTGTCCCCGGTCCTTACTGTACATAATACCGGCGTTGGGTATACGTGTGGCATCAATAAACTGAATAGGAAACACCAGCGTACCGTCTTGCATGGTGATACCACGCCCCGGTCCTTGCAGCAGGAAATACCAGGAAGGATCTTTCACCTGCTCCGTGATGTTGATCGGAGCCGACCACGTCTTTCCATCGTCAGTACTCTTTGTCATCATCAATTGCGCCGTATGATTCATATCCATTCCCGGATGCGAACTCACCCACGCCCGCTGATTGCCCATGCCGTGCGTCCATGCAGCAACAATCCATATTGTATTGGTCTTTGTATCTACCAGAATAGACGGATCTCCTACCCCATTCTGTGCAGCAGGCAGTCCTCCATACTCTCCAAATGCCAGTGGCAAACGCATTTTCTCCCATGTCTTTCCACCATCCGTACTCCGGCTTAAACCTACATCGACGCGCTCCTGCAAATCAACACTGCTATTATAGCGCACGTCATACACTCCCAACAGCGTACCTTTGTTGGTAGTCACCAATCCCGGAATACGGAATGCGGCCGACTGATCATCTCCGGCATGACGCACGCCTACCCCCATGCGGTGTTCTGTTTCTTTCGGAGATACAATATCTATAAGTGCTTGTTTACCATCCACTGTCACAGAGGCGATACTCGCCGTAACCTTAGCGGCCAGCGGAGTGGAAGGCTTCATTTGCAAGCTGACCCAGAAATAATTGACACCTGGAAACAGATCTTGGCTGCCCTTCAATGTAACTTCGGCGTTAGGATTACTCACTTCGGCTTTTTTGATTGAATAAGACGGATTGGCAGCCAGCGTATTTCCCACAGCATGGCTGGAAATGTATTCAACTGGTGCAAAACGGTTCTTATGCTTATTCTGCAACGCCTCTGTACCGCTATAATAAAGTTTCACCGATTGAATATCTGAAAGCCTTGTTCCTTTGTCTAATTTCAAAACCACATTATTTAGTTTTTTGCTCTCTTGTGCATTCAGGCGCAGATAGAACAGAACGTTGTCTTGTCTTTCGATCAAGACAGGGATACGCGCTTCCTTAACGAATATAGTATCTGCTGCATAAAGCACAGGTGTGGTACATAAAAAGCAGAAAAGGAGAAACAGAAGAGGGGTCTTTTTCATGGTAATGATTAAAATTGTATGAATATTATTGAGGACAAAGATACTATTTTTCATTTTACAGGATAGGAGGATAATTAAGTTATTTAGCATAGATAAAGTCTATTCCATATTATCAGTTTTAGGCCGCAAAAAATAGAGTTGCAACGCCAATGCTATCAGAACAACAACGCTAAGCCATGCAAAGCCCAATCCCAGATTGCCACCATCGGTCCAGCGTCCCAACAAACTGGTAACCGCTGCTCCGGCAAATACACCAGTCATATTCATTATACCATAAGCCGTGGCTCTATATTTAGTTGACACAAACTGGCACAGGATAGGCATGTTGTTCGCATCGAAAATGCCATAGCCCACACCAAACAACAAACCCGCTCCCACGATGCCTGCTGTATTGTGGCCAAATCCCAACAACATCAGCGCCGGAATTGTAAGTCCCAATCCGATAGCACCGGTATAAACTCTACCACGGATATTCTTCAACACCCATCTATCCGAAAGAACACCTCCAAGCAATACACCGACGAAAGAAGACAAAGCAATCGTTATAGTTGACATTGGCCCCGCTTCGGCCATCGGAATATTCAAATTTTCGGCAAACAGCGTAGGCAGCCAGTTCTTTGTAGCCCATCCCGGAAGGCTCGGTGCGGCAAAATAGAACAATATTACCCAAAATGCAATGTTACTGAACAACAAAGAAAGGCCTTTGAATACAGATGATTTCTGCTTCGGCTCCTCTCTGCGTAAACGTTCAATCTCAATATGCTCTTTATTCTCATGTAAGAACAACACCAGAATCAAAGCATAGATAATACCGATAATACCAAACCAATGGAAAGCAGTATGCCAGGAGTATGCCGCTGCTACCGTAGCACCGAAGCCACCGATAGCCTGCCCTGTGTAAAGCCCCGTCATGTGTATACCTACTGCCAATGACCGGGATTTATCCTGATGCCAGTCGGCAATCAGTGAAAGCCCGGCGGGAATATAAAGTGCTTCACTAACTCCCATCAAAGCGCGCAACCAATATACCTGACTGAACGTTTCGGCATATCCCATGCCAAAAGTGACAGCAGACCATACGAAAAGACTCCCTACAATTAACCACTTTCTATTCAGCCTGTCGGCAATCATACCGGCTACCGGGCTCATAAATCCGTATATCCAAAGAAACACAGCCATCAAACGGCCGAAATTAGTAGCTGATTGTAGCTCTGCAATATCCAGTTGCATGGCGTCTTTCATCGTCGAGAGCATCTGACGATCCATGTAATTGAGTAATGCCACTCCCCAAAGAAGAGCTACCACAATCCATGGATAAATTCTTGAGTTTTTCATAATATGCAGTTCTTTTTATTTATTATTGCGTACTTCCTGCTACGGTTTATACTTGTCTCTAAAACAAGTATCTCTCTCATCACCCGCAAATATAAGAATATACTTTCTCTTTCAAACCTCACTATTCAGTGAGGTTATCTATTGATAGTCAACACATTCAGAAGTACTATTCTTTATATTATAAAAGTACGTATTTAATGGAGTGTTAAATGTACACTTTTGCTATACAAGAGTGTACACTTTCATACTACAAAAGTACGTACTTTTACAAAGGAAGAATCCGATCTTTAACATCTACGTTAATAATGTTAATAGACAATGCCATTAAAAACCGTAAACAATTCGTATGGCAAAATATATATATATTGTTGTTTTAAGGTAGTAATTCCTGGCAAAGTACATAGCCCTTCGTTAACATCCGGGGGATGTGGAAAGGACCTTTGAAAATGTTACCTTTTGCCGGTTGTGAGACTGTTCCGTTGCGATGAAGATATCCATACCATTCGCCAAAATCACTATCAGGAAAATGAGCGTATGTCCAATCACTGATTTGCTGATGCATAGCAAGATATTTTTCATCTTTTGTTGCCTGGTAAGCGTAGAGTGTAGCGATAATAGCTTCCGTCTGCGGCCACCAGAATTTCATATCATGTGCATAATCCTGTGGGGGCAGGTTACGACAATCTCGGAAGTTGATAATACCACCGTGTTCTTTATCCCATCCCCACTCCCAAGACCAGTCGAGAATGGTAAGAGCCATGTCTGTAAGCTGTTTATCCCAGTTACGGAACTTGGCTTCTTCAAGGATAAACCAGGAGGTTTCAATACAATGGCCCGGGTTGATGATACGTCCATTTATGGTATCAATAAATTCACCATTAGCACCCACTGTCTCCAGTAATGCTTTAAACTCCGGATGCATAAAGTCCTTTTTCAGCAAAGCAATAGAGTCATCAATTTGCTGGTCGAGTATGGGATCGGCTATGGCAGCCCGAATGCGCGAAGCTGTATTTATAAGGATCATGACAATCGAATGCCCCTTTGTATGCACCGTTTCACAGTATTTTGGCTCCAAAATGCCGGGAGTCTGGAGAAAGCGCTGAATGTCTTTAAATAAGTTTAAAGCCTTTTCTGCATAAGCCCTTTCGCCCGAAGCAATCGCATACTCCGCCATCGCAATGGCTGCAAAGGTTTCGGAGAATACATAACGGCGTTTACGAATAGGCTCTCCGGATGCTGTAACTTCAAAAAACATACGCCCATCCGAATCAAAACAGTGATGTTCTATGAAATCAAGTGTGCTCTTTGCCGCAGCCAGCCAGTCGGGGTTCTGCTCAATATGATTGTATGCATAACTGCATGTAAAAGCAAAACGCCCCTGAAACCAAACGGATTTGGTAGTGTCTATCAGCGAACCGTCACGATTTAAACAAGTATATATACCTCCATTCTGGCGGTCCAGACCATGCTTCAACCAAAAAGGCATAATATTATCCAGCATGTCAGCCTTGTACGAGGCCGACCATGTCTGTAGGTATTCGGTTACATTCATAAAAATAGATTTAAAATTTATTGCAACGCTCAAAGAAGTGAATGGCCTCTAACTCAGCTTTCAAACGTGCTTCTTCTTCATCGGTCATATTCTGGAACGGAGTACGGTTCTTGCCAAGATCCAGACCTATCAATTTCATTATTCTTTTACCACCAACAATATTGCCCCGATAGTGACAAATCACATTGATAACCTCCTGAGAGAAGTTCTGAAGTTCGCGTGCTTTCTCCAAATCACCTGCATTCCATGCGTCGATAATACCAACCAGGTTGCAACCATTGTAATTGGTAGTACCACCAATTCCTCCCTGAGCACCTCCCATAGCCAGACAAGGAAGAATCGTTTCATCCTGTCCATGCAACATATCAAATTTGCCGTTCTTGTAAAGACGACATTGGTTGTACTCATACAAACTTTCATACGTATACTTAATACCTGCAAAGTTGGGGATACGTCCGTCTACCGCTTCAAGGAAAGCTACCATAGACAGAAAGGCGCCGTTAAAAGCAGGAATATGATAAAAGTAGAAAGGCAGATTGGGTGCACCACAAGCAATCTCTTCACAATATTTCACCAACTCTTCTACGCGACCTACCTTAGGAAAAGGAGGAGCCATTGCACCAATTCCCCATGCACCTATCTTTTGTGCATGTTCTGCCAGACGCCGGCTCGACTTCACACAAGTACTGCCCACATGAACAATCACTTTGAAACCTTCGGGAGCTACTTCGATCCAACGTTCGGCCAGCTTCATGCGCTCTTCTTCTGTCAACATATAGCCTTCGCCGGAAGAACCGTTGATAAAAACACCTTTCAAACCATTCTTCGCTAACATGACGGCATAGGCTGCAATCGGCTCATAATTTACTTCCCCATCCTCATAAAAAGGAGTAAAAGGGGCATCAATCAATCCAATAATCTTTTCCATAAGTATACAGTTTTCATATATCAAACAATTTATTTAAACATTCATGTTGCAAATATAAAAACTTCTTAATTAACAGCAAGTATATTTCTAAATTATTTTATTATTATACCT
>NZ_CATJGZ010000139.1:0-12005 GCF_949740115.1 Bacteroides sp. 41_26 | reverse complement strand
CCATAGATAACGCGAATGACCGCGGGCTACTGCCGACCAGTTATTACGACGTTGTATGGATACACAAGCGTATCCCATTGCTTTATTTCCTTCAGGATCGGTTTCGGCATAGTATCCTTTATCTTTCAACACTTTTTCCTGATGATTGTTTTTTAAATCCCCTTTAATAAGACGTAAATAAGCTGCCGCCATTTCACGATCAATCTCATCGGTTCCATCGGGTGAACCGGCACGTGCCATAGTGGCATAATGGATGGGAGACAGTGCTTCCTTTCCACTGGGATGACGTCCGGACATAGATAAAGGCAAATGACGCTTATTACAGTAAAAACGCATCGTAAGTAATACATTTTTCACAATCTGATGTGCCTCGGGGGATACTGCAAACGGAGTACCATGCAATATATAAATCATATTGGTGACTCCTCCCAAGGCTCCGATTCCATAAGCCGGATAATTATTACAATGATGATAAGCGGAACCATCTTCTTTGAATACTTCGGTCAGTCCCTGAGATGGAAGACAACCATTATTAACCCAACGGGAGAAGCATTTCAGATATTGCACTTTCTCAGGCGTATCCTCCATAATCAATATCCCGGCAAGCCGGCCTACACTCAACGTGTTGAAAATGTCGGCATTCTCACCCTGGCTTTTAGGCATGTGAAACGTTTCGTTACACATCGAGTACCACTGCATGGTTCTTCCTGCCGCTTTCTGTCTTCCTGTTTCATGTAAGACACTTTTCATTAGGAAATAGGCTGTAAAGAAGTTACGGAAACTATATCCATGAAGCGTAAGGGTACCCAGACAACTTCCATAGTCCCATCCTTGGTCGGTCAGATGATCATACATAGCAAGAAACATCTGTTTCAATTCTTCTTTTTCCATTGGAATCAATGTATTGTTATAAGCTACAGCAATCCGATTCATCAGGCTAAAATAACCTACAGCATCCATATTAAGGGCTGCCAAGTTGTTCCAATCAGGTAAAATGCGTCTGAAAGCATTGCTTACGGCAGCCCCGTAATAGATGGGACGACCGATGACAGAACCGTTTTTATAGGTAATATTATACAAAGAGTAAGTATCTCTTAAAGTTTTCATTACATGCGGAGTAACTTCACTCGAAGGGCAAATGAGTCCGAGAAAACGTTCTTCAATTACTTTCATATGCTTCTTTTGAACGTCGCTGATTACGGTTTCAACTGGTATATCAGGAACTAACGTAGCACGTTTTGCAAATGATCCCCACGAACTGTTGGAGTTTTTATTGATAAATGGCACTTGGAGATCGGCAGTAGGGCAACGATGATCTATTTTAGCTGCTGTCAGGAGATGATCGATGTATAGTTCACCGGCAACACCGGGGGCCGTAATTCGTATTTCATTCATTCCTTCTTCAGGCTCTCCTTCCATATCTCTTTCGTAAATAACCCAGCCCGTACGCCATCCGTTGAAACCGAGCTTATACGGGAAAGAACAACATTCTTTACCGTTTTTCAGGAAAACGAAACGCAATTGTCCATTCACTGTTTCTTTTCCGTATATCCAAACCATAAAAGTTGACAAGAACTTATCGACACCCGTCGGATCTTTCGGTTCAAAGCCAAGCTCTTTTTTTATTGAAAGCACTCCGTTGGGCTGAAATTTCCATAGTAAAGAGCTTTCCCCATCTTTATAATGATCGCTGGAAATAGACACTTCGGAATCAGAGGCCGTAACAAAAACAGGTACTCCCTGATCTTCAAATGACAGCAACCTCTCATGTTTAATAAATTGTGCCGGCACTGCCGTAGACATAAGCAGGTACAATATTAACAAAAAACTATTTTTTTTCATGTGTATAGATATATAATTACTGATTCTTATACTGATTCTTACCTTCTTTATCGGGGTCGCGCATCATCAACTTATGGTACGTGTCTTTAGCTACCACTTTCTCTTTTTTCTTATAAGTCTTTGCACCGTTGGTAACAAAAAAACTGTCTTCCAATCGGATATCTTCAATAGAGGCACCAATCATCACTTTGAATTCTCCCGATTCCACCACTTTCTGGTTTTGAAGATTAATGAGTTTCAAATCGTCCGGTACAATACTGAAACGAACCACTTTAGACTCGCCCGGTAATAGATGCACACGTTCAAAGCCACGGAGGTTCTTTTCATAAGTAGTAGTGGAGCTTATCACATCATTCAGGTAGAGTTGTACCACTTCGTCTCCCGCCACTTTTCCAGTATTGGTAATGCGACAGGAAATATTTACATTACCCGTCTTGGATTGTATACTATCGATAGCCAAAGCATCATATTCAAAAGTCGTGTACGACAAACCATACCCAAAGCAATAAAGTAATCCGCAAACACAGGCATTCGGGTAGCTTAATGGAGGCTCGTCATTAGCTCCCGGCTTGCATGGAACATTCATAGGTAATTGCCCTATCGATCGGGGCCAAGTACTATTCAATTTCCCTCCGGGATTATACTCTCCCATCAAGGTTTCCGCAATAGCCTGTCCGCCTTGTGCACCGGGATAAGGTGCGGCCAGAATGGCCGATGCATACCTGTCGGCATAATTAATGGTAGCCGGACGACCCCATATCAAAACCACTACTACAGGTTTTCCGGTTTCAATAACCGCCTCGAGCAATTGTTCCTGATGACCGGGTAAATCGAGGCTGGTACGTGTACGGCTTTCACCGGAAGTTGCTGTCCCGTCACCCAATACAAGTACGGCCACATCGCTTTGTTTTGCCAATTCGACAGCTTCGGCAATGCTTTCTTTCTCTTCTTTGGATAAGGGCTGCGGAAACAATTCGCTCTCAGGCCAACCTTCATTTACCAAACCAATACCTAACGTATAATTAACTTCAATGTTTTTTTTATCGCAAATATTTTTCAAACCGTCATAAACACTTACAAAATGAAAATCCATCGGACCGTAGTGTGTCGGTACGTAATTGCAAGTATTGGCATTAGGCCCGATTAAAGCTATCTTCTTAATATCGGAAGATAACGGCAATGTATTATTGTCATTCTTTAGCAATACCATACATTCGCGTGATGCCTGCAAAGCAGTCTCCATGTGATCATCACATTTCAGCAAAGCCTGTGCTTGTACGGCATCACCGGTATATGGTTGATCGAACAATCCGATCCAGAACTTAACATATAGCACCTGAGAAACCAGCTCATCCAGCTTTTCGACCGACAATCGCCCCTCTTTTACTAAAGTGCGAATGTGATTGATGTATACATCCGGACTATCAAAACGGGTACGGACATTCAGTCCGGCCTGCAAGGCTCGTAAAGTAGATTCTTCCAAGTCTTCACATACATTGTGGAAGACAGTCATACGTTCAATGGCATAGCTATCGGAAACTACATATCCTTTAAATCCCATTTCACCCCGTAATTTTCGGGTCAGGAATTCATAACTTCCGGCTATCGGATCACCATCATAGTCATTCAGAGCGCACATCACACCGAGAGCACCGGCTTCTTGAAATACTTTACGGAAGGGATATTCGTGGATATAATACATCTCTGAAGGAGTAATGTGCGGATCTGTACGCGTGAAATACTGTCTGGCAGCCTTACAATCGCCATAACCGACAAAATGTTTGGGAGTTGACACCACGCGCTGGTCCTGGATTCCTTTCGCCATTTCCACTCCCATACGTGCCACCAGATAAGGGTCCTCACCAATCGTTCCTTCAAAACGTCCCCAACGCTGATCGCGAACCACATCCAGAATGGGAGCATATACATTGGTATATCCCAGTGCGCGTGCTTCTTTACCCTGAATAGCCCCTTGTAAATAAGCTATCTTTTTATTCCAAGTACATCCTAACGCATTCATAGACGGGAAACTGGTGGCATGCCGGGCAGCTAGACCACGAATGCCTTCATTTGTAAAATCCACAGGTATGCCTAAGCGGGTGTACTCAACGAAAAAGCGCTGTGTTTCGCGGATGGCATTTGCCATATTGTACGGAGAAGAATTTTCCTTGATCATCGGCTTGAGAGAAATATGCTCATCGATATTGCATATTCCGTCTTTGAATATCATATTTTTCCATTCGGCCGTAGGCAGACTGTCTTTCAGGCATTTGCGATGCCCATAATAAGTAGCCAATTGGCAAGTCTTCTCTTCCAAAGTCATCTGTTTCAACAGGTCCTTGATACGATTCTCGATCGGTTGTTTCGGATCTTCATAAACATCGAGTTTTCCATTTTTATTAAAATCGATCCAACCTTTATGATACATTTGTTTTTTAGGAGGATACAACTTTGTTGATTGAGCCTCCACCCAAACTGCCGTCAACAAGAGTGAAGACAGCATTACTAATTTAAGTTTCATCATACTATATATTTTGTACATTAATAATCACTATATACCTACACATCTACATATAAAAGTAATCAGATATAGTAGAAGGGAGAACAGCAAGCACTATGTCTCTACTTCCCTGACAAATCGAAATACAGAACTCCATTTCCCGCCGTCGCCACATAAATACGTTGCTGGTTGGCATTGGTAACAACAGATAGAAACCGGGCACAACCTATGGAATAATCATATATATCTTTCCACGAACCGCCATTATCGTAGCTAATCCATAAAGCGGTATCAGTATCTCCTAACGGATGATTAGAGCAACCCAGCGCCATTAGTTCTCCACCTTTCTCATCACGATTTATCGACATAGAAGATGCATTACAATTCTTGTTGCCTCCCAATTCTATTTGTTGCCAGGTGATTCCAAAGTCACTGCTTTTCCATAAACCTTTATTCCAAAATCCGGCATAAACAACTCCTGCACGATATGGGTCGGCATAAACAAATTGCAATATCTCATTTTTCTGTTTGTCAAAAGGAAGTCCACCTCCTATATTTTCCCAATTATTTCCTCCATCAAGCGTGCGATAGATTCCAGTGGTCCATTCCCCGGCATATATTACACCTGCTTGTTGAGAATCAATGGCCAACATTTGCCCTGTACCACATCCATTTTTATATTGATGATTCACAATTGGAGTTAAGTCCCTATCAATCTTAAATTCATCTTCAGGAACCGATTTCAGATTAATAAAGGGATTAGTGTCAGTTGTATTCCATGTTTCACCCCAATCATTCGAGACATAGACACCAGGATGATATTGCGAATTGGAATCTCCCTCAACATATGCCCAAAAACGCCCTTTTACAATAGGATCTTCCTTTATATCCTGAATAAAATTTTTATTTTCCATCTCCCACTTCTTCTCCGCACTCTTTCCATTATCTTCACTTTTGTATAATCGAATGTACTCTCCCTTTCTCTCATCTACAAAAAGCAACAGGTCTGGATTGAACCGAGACAGACAGACTGTACGTGCCGGACCGTAATTAGCAGGAATAGTTGAAAAGGTTTTGCCACAGTCGGTAGATAGAGCCGGAGCGTGGTCACATACCCCTGAAATGAGTTGATCGGGACGGGAGGGATGCTGCAACAATGTCTCGCAACAGATAATTCCAATTCCCTTAAAATAATTGCCACAATAGTTTTTGCCTAGATCCTCAGTAACCGTTATCCCCCACCAGTTGGCAATGTATAGTTTGTTTGGATTAACGTTATCCGGCAGAATATGCGATATGCGCGAATCACCCAACCTTCTGGTATCATTTCCATGCCAAGCGGGGAAACATGACAAATTTTCAGAACTACAATTTGGAGAAATTAATTGCCAAGTACGTCCCTTATCGGCAGAACGATAAATGGGAATATCTGCCTTTCCCGATGGTATCATCTCAGCAGCATAGAATACGGACGGTTCAAGGGAAGATTGTACCAAAGTACGATAACAGTTTTCTGATGGTAGATCGGAGATGAGTTTAAATGATTTTCCACCGTTCTCGCTACGATATACTCCCACATCTGCCGTAAATAACACAGTGTTTCCATGATCAGTAACAATTATCTCATATATAGCAGCTAATTTATTACTCTCATATAAAACTTGCCAACTTTCCCCGCAGTCGTTTGACGTATATATACGAGTCTTTTTATTTCTCCTAAAATCTTGTAGTGATTTGGGATCTTCGCTAAATCTATAAGATTTAGGATCATTACTATATTTATCGGAGATTGTACACACATAAATACGATTATCACAGAATTGTACAGAAGACATACGCTCTCCTTCTAACCCTTTGCAGGTCCATGTCTCACCATTGTCATGGCTCATCCAAAGGCCTTTGGAGAAACTTCCTGCTACGACCTCACCTTTTCTGTCCGGATTGAAAACAATAAGCTCTCCAAACATACGTGTCGGGCCATTACCGTAATAATCGAGTCCATCTTTTACAAGATACCAACTTTCTCCTCCATCATCAGAACGGTGAATACGTCCTGTGAAGCGAAAACTGCGCACATCACCGGATGCGCGTAGCAGTCTTTTATTATCGAATGGATCTATAGCGAGAGAATGGCAATAATGATCACTCATCTTATTCATACCGGAATTCTTTACAGCCCAGCTTTTACCACCATCCACACTCTTAAAAATACCGGCAACATCACTTCGGGCATACAGTATATTACTATTCAGAGGATCTTGTACAATACCGGTTATATATCCACCACCACCCATATCAGACTGATAAACAGTGATATTCTGATTCCCTTTTTTATAAGTACTAAGTTTCACAGATGAAACCTGACTATAACTTAATGATGAATAGCAAGTCAACAACACTATTACTAAAAATGATTTAGACTTCATATTTCTATATTTTATTCAAATTACAACCAACTGTATCCTATTATTCACTTATACTTTCCGATCTATTAATCTTACAAAATCAATTGTTAATTAAAGATATAGCTTTTACCTTCAATTGCATTGTATGTAGCCATCAATGACTTGGACTTCGCTTCTATAACAGCTGCCCGATAGGGTACCATATGTAATTCATGTAGTTCTCTTTCGTTCAAAGCGATATTCCCGGTATCACATCCTCCATCTGCTACGAAATCTGTTAAAAGATGTTTGGGATTACAGATTACTCCGTTCCCCTGTACACCTTTTATAAATTCAACACCAAATCAAGCTGCCAAATAAGAATCTTCCCCGTACGTCTCTTTCATTCTTCCATGACGCGGATCACGTGCAAGGTCTAAAGTTGGAGATAATACCTGACGAATCCCCCGACTATAGGTCTCTTTTCCAATAGCATTTCCTATCCTACGGATCAAATCTAAATCCCAAGTACCAGATAGTACAATAGGCTGTGGATAGGGCCATGTAAAGCTTCATCATTAATTATAACAGGAATCCCCAACCGGGTTTCTTCAATTGCTACTCTTTGAATTTCATTCTTTATCGTATTTTAATTTACTGCCATTTGCGAATATGCAAAAATACACATAGGAAAAGATTAAGAACACCTGTGTCAGTACAAAACAGGGGTAGGATAAGTACAAAATCACCCATTTCAACGATATTGCATGAGATTAAAGCGTATTATAGAACTAAAATCATTCTAATCATTTTTACGGTAATTTAGCGGAGCTACATGGTATCGGTCTTTAAAGCATTTAGTAAAATATTTGGGAGAACTAAATCCAAGTCGATCCGATATCTCCGAAATAGCTAATTCCTGACTAGACTTGAGCATTATAGCAGCTTTCTTGAGACGGTATGTCATAATAAATTCATAAGGCGTTTGTCCCGCAATGGCTTTCATCTTGGTGAAAAGTTTGGTACGTGCCATCCCAAGCTCAGAAGCAAATGAGTCCATATTGAATTCAAAATCATCCAAATGCTGCTCTACGACCGCTACTGCTCTATCTAAAAATTCTTTATCAAAGGCATTTGTTGCAAGCACCTGAGCCATAGCCTGAGGCTGTTTGCTGAATTTTTCCTGAAGCATAATCCGATTATTGACAAGATTATTGCATCTGGAAAGAAGAATATTAACATTAAACGGTTTTGTGATATAGTCATCCGCTCCTATCCGTAATCCTTCCAAATTATTTTCTACGGTTGTTTTAGCTGTTAGAAGAATAACCGGAATATGGCACGTGTCTAAATCTTTTTTTATAATCTGACATAATTCAATTCCGGACATCCCCGGCATGACGATATCACTAAGCACAATGTCGGGCATCTCACTACGTAATATTTCCAATCCTTCCAACCCGTTCGAAGATGATAGAACCATATAAAACGGTCTAAAAATCTGAATTAACATATTTCTCAAAGAGAGATTGTCCTCAATAATCAATATCTTAACGCTACTCGTATTTACTTCCTCTACATTATTATCAGAAGATACTGCATCTTCCTGTAACAAGAGTGATTGGAATGACTCCGGCATAGACATTTGTCTTAAGTAATCGATATTTTCCTCCTTTTCACCGATCTGTTCTTTCTGAAAATGATTATTTCCAATCTTAAGATATATGCGAAAAGTCGTTCCCATTCCTAATCCTTCACTTCGAACTTCAATTCTACCATGATGTAAATCAACAATACCTTTTGATAGAGCAAGTCCAATGCCTGTCCCTTGAAATGAAGAATCTTGATCTACTTGATAAAACCTATTAAATATCCTATCCATATCTTTCGGAGCAATGCCGACACCGGTATCGATAATTTCAATAACAACTTCCTCGTTCTCCTTCTGAATCGAAATTTTGATATCTTCACCTTCCTTCGTATACTTAAAAGCATTTGAGATGAGGTTGTTGAATACTTTATGCATCTGTTTGGGATCAAACCAGACTTTCAAGTCGTCTACTTCTTTACAGAATTGAAAATGAATACGCCTATGTAAGGCATATTCATTAAAAAGTAAATAGTGCTCATACAAAAAACTAACTATATTACTCTCAACTACCTTAATCTTCAAATACCCTTGATCTTGCTTTCTAAAATCAAGTAGCTCGGTTAGTAGTTCTCTTAGATGCAAGCAACTTTTGTATATACTTAAAATTTTATTAAATCCGCCCGGAACCAGTGAACGTGTTTGTAGAAGTATCTCTATCTGTCCGATAATTAATGTCAAAGGGGTTCGGAATTCATGTGAAATATCTGTGAAGAAACGCAACTTAGCCTGATTTAGTTTCTCAAGATCTTCTGTATGCTTTTTCTCATATTTAAGAGATTCTTGCAATTCAATACGCTTTTTATACACGCGAACCAGATAAAAACTTAAAATTGCCAGGCAAAAAAAGTAAGCCGAATAAGCCCATATCGTTCGGTAATAAGGAGGTAAAACTTCTATCTCCAAACGGCTTTCTGGTACCAAATTACTATTTTCACCTTGAGCCTTCACTACAAGGACATATTTACCTGGAGACAAATTTTCATAGGTTACTGTATTTTTACTACGCATACTTGTCCATGATTTGGAAAATCCCTCTAAGAAATACACAATATCCTCTCTGTAAGAAGGCAGATAGTCAGTAAAAGCGTATTCGATATCAATTCTGTTTTGATGGGATTTTAATACAATACGCTTAGTTAAAGACAAACTTTGTGATAAAATGCCGTCTTGACCATTGACAGCAACTTTCTCTCCATTAATAAAAAGTTGATAAGGCAAAATGGAATATGAATGAAAAACAGGTTTAAGGCGTTCGGGCTTAAAAGAAAACATACCGTCTACTCCCCCAATGAATATTTCTCCATCACTTGTTTTACATAACGATTTCTTCCTTACATCAATCATGGGAAGTCCATTTTCCTTGCCATAGTTCTCTGCCCGTTTTTCTTTTAAATTAAAAATCGAAAAACCGTGGTCAGTAGTTAGTAACAACTCATCTTGCGAAAGTTCACATATATTATAAATGATATTACTGGCAAAGTTATTATTGCGTTTATCAAAATTCTCAAAACTGTCGGTAAGAGGGTCATATAAGTCAAGTCCGTTCTCATTTGTACAAAACCAAAGTCTTTTCCGGCTATCTTCAAAAATATGGTTGATAACCGTACTACTTATGCTATTTGCTTTGGGACTTGAAACATATCTTTTCAACTTCTTTGTAGAAAAATTATAGGCAAAGATACCTTCCAACTCGTCACTACCTGTAATCCACAACACTCCCCGAGAGTCGATTTTCAATTCAATAGCTGAATGTAAGCCCGAATCGTATAATATTATTTCTCCTTCTGTAGTTTCTGGATCAAACATGAATATGCCTCGGTTAGTAGCCAGTATTAATTTGTTTTGATATGGAACTATCGTTCGAATTACATTTGACGGTAATGATTTACTATCGTTCGGATCAGATAAATAATGAGTAAAATGTCCTGTAGTAATATCCAGCTTATTCAATCCACCCAAGTGGGTACCAATCCACAAAACGTTTCTGTTTCTATCGTAAAAAAGTGCCTTGACATTATTATGCGACAGGCTATTCGATACTTTAGTGGACTTATACCAAGTAAATGTATTTGTTGTCCTGTCGAATTTATTAAGTCCTCCACCTTCCGTACATATCCATAAATGATGCTCTTTATCTTCAATAATTTGCCCAACAACTTGGAAGCTAAGTCCTTCTGATTCAATTAAAGATGTATTATACTTTGTATATATCTGATTATTCGGATTAAAATAATTGATTCCGCCATAATAAGTGCCGGCCCAGATCGTACCTTGCTCATCACACAGTAAACTCCATATGGAAGGGTATGAGAGCGCTGTCCTTTTATCACTTTTGGTATAACTTGTAAAAGTTTCCGTTTCGTTATGATATAGATTTAAACCATTAAATGTCCCGACCCAAATATTTCCTTTTTTATCTTCACAACATTTATAGACAAAATCTGAGCTGATCGAAGACGGATCATCCGTTTTGCAACGAAAGTTTTTAAGTGTTTTTCCTTGTAACATATACAAACCATGTTCCCATGTTGGAATCCAAAAACGCCCGGAGCTATCTTTCAACAAATCACAAACTCGTGCATGAGGAATCAAATGGTTTATTTTACTATCTTTACCTACTATATAAATTCCTTTATTCATAGTACCAATCATAATTGAATCGTTTTGCAAACAAATATGATTAATTAATGCGTCTTTATCCGGTAAACTATAATAAAGTTCGAACTCTTTACCATTATATTGATAAATAGAATTCTTCATACTGATATATAGTGCCTCTTTATAATACATGCCTAATACATTATTATAAATTAAGGTTGTAAAGGTTTCTTTTTTTATATCAAACGCAGATACCCCTTTACTCGTCATAAAAAAGACAGTCCCTTTCCTATCGCCTACAATCTGGGCTACATGGTTATAATGCAAGCTGTTTGAATTGTCTTTATCGTATTGATAGACATTAAAGTTTCTTCCATTATATAAATTAACACCATTACGTGTGCCTATCCATATGAATCCCCGTTCATCCTGATACATAGACATGACCGAATTATTAGATAAACCATCCTCAGTAGTAAGATGATTAAACGAAATTTCTTCTCCCACTCCCTGTAAAGAGAAGATGAAAGAAATAAAGATACTTACTAATAATCTTTTATGCATAAGTTTATGAGAGTAGATCAGGTATTAATTCATACTAACTATACAATTTTAAATAGTCATTTTAAATTAGTTTATACAATGTACTACTTCTTTAAACTCCCGTTTATAGTATTTATTGGGAATTAGTTCTTATTCCTTTTTAATTAGTTTAACTTCCAGATTTGCTGCATCTGTGCAGGTAAACTCTAATACTGTTTTTTTAGTATCTGATGAGACTGTTTTACACCCGGGAGTTTCATTGATTCCCCATTTGCCTTTTAGCTCGATACGGACGGGGATTGATTGGCTTGGATTTCCTATCCAGGGACGGGAGTAAATACTGCGTTCGATGCGTTTTCCCTGCTCATCGTATATATCATCGGAAGGCCCCCGATAGAGTGCCAGGTCAGGTTGGCATACGGTAAGTACCGCTTCCTGCTTATGCTCGCGTAACATGATGAGACAAGAGGTATCTACCTTTTGTATG
>NZ_CATJGZ010000138.1:0-7879 GCF_949740115.1 Bacteroides sp. 41_26 | reverse complement strand
TATTTCAACATCTATTTATTATGATGCAAATCTAAAGGATTAACGCAGATTTTCGCAAAGGGAAACAAATGTATGATAAAGAATTACAGTCTTTTAATCCGCGTTTTATCAGATAAATACCACTCTGTGGAACTCTGTGTTACTCTGTGGTGAAATACTATTTATTTTTTCCCCTTTGCGAAAATCTGCGTTTATCCGCGTTTCATCAAAGATCTAAAAAACTCTGTGTCCTCCGTGTCCTCCGTGGTGAAATACACTTGAAACTATTTCCACAGCCTGATATCCGCTTTTGCCTCTATGCTATCTTCCAGTTCATCGGGTAGCGGGGCAAAGAAGTCCATCCCCGTCAGCGTTTCGATGCTATCTACGCTTACGACGTAGGTGCCCAGAGGTTCTACCGAACGTTCATTGTCGAAAAGGAAGCCGATGGCCCGGGGATTGTCGACGAAAGGCGAGAGAATCACTTTGAAGAATTTCTGTGGCACAACCACCCGGTTTTTCCCTATTTTCTGTGCAGAATCCTCTACGATGGGGCCGCAGATGATAATGATGGCACTGTCGGCTATGGCCCAGTCGCGTATCTTTTCTTCGAGGTCTTTCCATTTCCGCCTGTTCAGTTCGGGGTGTTGCGGGCACATGTTGCTGAAGTAAAACGACTCCTTCATGGCCGTTACGCTCCATTTCATATCGGCAGCCGGGGCCATGTGCCCCTTGTCGTAGCCAGAGCGGGTGTAATCTGCATTGGTGGCGATGACCCCTTTCACCTGTGGGTCGGCAATGAAACGGTCGGTTCTTTGGGCGTTGCCCTGCGTTTCCTGGCGGGTAAGTTCGTAAGCTACCCAGTTGGGCAGTCGCAGGTTTTCATTATAAGATACGGTATATCCGGTGTGACGGATGATCTGTCCCTTTCTGGGGGCGGTCATTACCGGGATTTCCAGTTCCTCGGCTGTGGGGATTTTCTGCTTCTGAGGGATTGAGGCTTTTGAACCTTTATTTGAAGAAGCTTCTGTTTTTTTACCAATAGGTTTTGGTAAGTCTTTGTAGATGGCCCTCTTGGGTTTATTTACTGCGACAATAGGTTGTAGCGTTTTATTATTTTCGTTGTCTTTTGCTCCAGATTGTTGTATGTAGAGATACAGTCCATAAAAAAGTGGTATTAAAGCGATGAAAATAATAATGCAGCCTAACTTGAGTCTGTTCTGAGATTTTCTTTTTTTTAAGGATTTTCTTCCACTCACGATATAATATTTAAGAATTATATATCCTGTCTCTATTCAAAAAAGACAGTTAGAAATAAACAAAGCGCTGACTATATTTTTATAATCAGCGCTTTTATAAATGAGCCGCTAGCCAGACTTGAACTGGCGACCTACGCGTTACGAATGCGTTGCTCTACCAACTGAGCTATAGCGGCAGGAATCGTTTACGGCGTGCAAAATTACAGCTTTATTTGAAAAAACAAAAAGAAAGCCAATCTTTTTTTGATAATAATTATTATAGTGTATTTGTAGTTACTATCAAAGTCTGGTTTCAGCGATTAGTTTTACATTTTCAATATTAATAAAATGTAGTCAGGTGGGAAGAAGCTAATGGAAAAATTTAGTATAAAGAGGACGATGTAGATAAAATAGAATTTACAATATTATGAAATATGGGAGAGCAATAAGACTAAATGTTAAATGTTAAAGAAAATATTTGTTTTGCTAACTCTGAAAAAAAAGCTGATATAAAAATAGCTTAAAGATAGTGATTATATGGAGGACTTGAGCTGTTTTATAGTTGTTTTGCTTTAATATAATATTGATTTTCTGTAGATTGATAGTTGGTAAAAAAGAATTTTTATCTTTGTGCACCGAGATATCATTATGTACTATTTTTGAACATATTTATTCGTTTTAGGTATTTTCTGAAACTTCGGAATGAAATAAATGTATATTATGAAAATAATGTATTATATTTGTGCCCGATTTAAGAAAGAAACTCAAAAAAGATTTATCAGAATATCTTATGCGTAGATTTATCACACTGTTCTTTTTGACGTTTACTTTGACTGGGGCAGTAATGGCACAAATGTCCGATGATCAAGTAATCCAGTATGTGAAAGATGGCCAGAAATCGGGAAAGAATCAAAAGCAGCTTATAACAGAATTGACTGCACGAGGCGTAACCAAACAACAGGCTGAGCGAATAAAAGAACGATACGAAGAGGGCCAAGGGGCCGATGTTGCCGTTGTAGATCAAAGTGTTGCATCACAACAAAGAGAAAGGAGGCAGGATGCTTCTAATGAAGTGACAGCCGGAACATTTGATGTTATCAGTACAGAAGTAAGTGACCCTACTACTAAAGGTACAGCTGCTGCAGCTCGTTTAGTCTTTGGTCGCAATATCTTTAATAGCCGGAATTTGACATTTGAACCTAATGTCAATATGGCTACTCCACCTAATTATCGTTTGGGTCCCGGTGATGAAGTTATTATAGATGTATGGGGAGCCAATGAAGCCAGTATGCGAAAGACCATTTCTCCGGAGGGAAATATAATGGTTAATCTGTTAGGTCCGGTTTATTTGAATGGCATGACCGTTGCAGAAGCAAACAGCTTTCTCAAAAAAGAATTCAGCAAGATTTATTCACAGGTATCAGGTACCAATCCGGAATCTGAAGTACGACTGACGTTAGGACAGATACGCTCCATTCAAATTAATGTAATGGGTGAAGTTGCTGTCCCGGGCACTTATATGCTATCCTCTTTATCTACGGTATTTCATGCGTTGTATCGTGCGGGAGGAGTCAACAATATCGGTAGTTTGCGTAGTATCAGAGTGATGCGTGGTAGTAACTGCATTGCCGACCTGGATGTATACGATTATATCTTAAGAGGAAAATTGTTAGATGATATTCGCTTGATGGAAGGGGATGTAATCATTGTTCCTCCTTATGAGAAGCTGGTTGATATATCGGGTAAGGTGAAACGTCCGATGTATTATGAAATGAAGAAGAACGAAACACTTGCTACTTTGATAAAGTATGCCGGTGGGTTCTCTGGTGATGCTTATACAAAAGGAGTCCGTCTGGTACGTCAGAGTGGACGTGAATACAAGCTGTTCAATATCGACGAAATGGATTATTCCGTATTCCATTTAGACGATGGCGACGCAGTGACTGTAGGTTCTATCCTGGATCGTTTTGAGAATCGTGTTGAAGTTCGCGGAGCTGTTTACCGTAGTGGTATGTATGAGTTAAGTGGCAATATGAATACGGTGAAACAGCTGATCCAGAAAGCAGAAGGTTTGAAAGGTGATGCCTTTTTGAATCGTGCACAATTATTCCGTGAGCATGAAGATTTGACATTAGAAGTTATACCTATTGATCTGAAAGGTATGATGAATGGTTCGGTGGCCGATATTCCTCTTATTAAGAATGATGTATTGGTAATCCCCAGTATCCATGAACTTCAGGAGCGTGGAGCATTTACGATTGGAGGACAGGTTGCACGTCCCGGTACATATCCTTATGCTGAAAATACCACATTAGAAGACCTTATCGTGCAAGCTGGTGGTTTGCTGGAAGCTGCATCTACTGTTAAAATAGATATCTCCCGTCGTTTGAAAGATCCCAAAGGTATGACGTCTACCAGCCGTTTGGGTGAGGTGTTTACTTTCTCTGTAAAAGATGGTTATGTTGTTGACGGAACTCCCGGATTTGTGTTGGAGCCTTATGACGAAGTTATAGTACGTCGTAGCCCTGCTTATCAGGTGCAGCGTAAAGTCAGCGTTTCGGGCGAAGTTGTTTTCGACGGTGGATATACCCTGTTGAAGAAGAGCGAACGTTTGTCTGATTTGGTTGCCCGTTCGGGTGGTTTGACTGCTGATGCGTATGCAAAAGGTGCCCGTCTTATCCGTCGGATGAATGATGAAGAGCGTGCTCTTCGTAGCGCTACTTTGCGTATGGCTATTCATAGTAGCGGTAAAGATTCTGTTGCTTTGGGAAGTCTTGCGTTGAGTGAACAATATACAGTGGGTATTGAACTGGATAAAGCATTACAGAATCCGGGTTCTGATTATGATATGGTACTACGTGAAGGAGATCAGTTGATCGTACCGGAATACTTGAGTACAGTTCGCATTAATGGTGAAGTGATGTATCCCAATACCGTATTATATAAGAAAGGAGCTAAGTTAGGACATTATATTGATCAGGCAGGTGGCTATGGAGCTCGTGCCAAGAAGAGTAAGGCTTATATTGTGTATATGAATGGTACAGTATCAAGGGTGAAACGTTTGCGTAAAGCGAAAATAGAGCCGGGGTGCGAAATCATTATTCCAACGAAGCGTGAGCGCAAGCGTGTGGATATTGCACAAATTATCGGTTTGACTACCTCGGCTGCTTCAATCGGTACAATGGCAGCTACGGTTGCAAATTTATTGAAGAAATAATATAAAAAAACCGTGGATAACATGAACGAAGAAACTGATAAAAATAAAATACCTCAGCCTGTTGAGGAGCAGGAAATAGATTTGATAGAGTTGGCCAAAAAGGTTTGGGCTAACCGTAAATTGGTTTTCAAAACTTGTGGGATTGCTGCAATAGTAGCACTTGTAGTTGCTTTTAGTATCCCTAAAGAGTATGCTACCAGTGTGACACTTGCTCCTGAGACAACAGGAAAATCAACAGGTGGGAGCATGGGAGCTTTGGCTGCTATGGCAGGTGTTAATTTAGGCAATTCCGGAGGAGATGATGCTCTTTTTCCTGATTTGTATCCGGATATTGTAAGTTCGACTCCTTTTCTGACGGAGTTGTTTGATGTAAAGGTAGAAGATCAAAAAGGTGAGTTAAAGACTCGGTTATACGACTATCTGGACGAACATCAAAGAAACCCGTGGTGGGGAACTATTATATCTGCACCATTTAAAGCTTTGGGATGGGTAGTTTCTTTATTTAAAGACGAACCTGTGGGACAGGGAGATGGTAAAGTTAATCCATTTATGCTAACTAAAGATGAGGCTGCTATTGCCGATGCTTTGAGTAAACGCATTTCTGTGTCTGTAGATAAAAAAACTGGGGTGACTACTTTGTCTGTTACTATGCAGGATCCATTGATATCAGCTGCATTGACTGATACTGTGATGCGTCGTTTGCAGAATTATATTACAGATTATCGTACCAATAAAGCCCGCCATGACCTGAAGTTTACTGAAAAATTATATGATGAAGCCAAGGCTAACTATTATGCAGCACAACAAAAGTATGCCCGGTATGCCGATGGTAATCAGAATATCGTTTTACACAGTGTCCGTACGGAACAAGAACGTTTGCAGAATGAGATGAGCCTTGCTTATGGGGTATACAATCAGGTTGCTCAGCAATTGCAGATGGCTAAGGCTAAAGTACAGGAGATTACTCCTGTATATACAGTAGTACAACCAGCGACGGTGCCTTTAAAGCCCGCTAAACCAAATAAAATCATGATTCTTATTGGCTTTGTATTTTTGGCAGGCGTTGGTAGTGTGGGATGGATTCTTTTTGTTAAAGACTTATTAAAGGGATGGAAACAACAAACAGAGAAATAGAAGGAAAAACTTCTTGCTGGTATGCTGTCTATACAGCTGGCAGAGCGGAAAAAAAAGTGAAAGAACGGCTCGATAAAGCTGGCATTGAAAGCTATTTGCCACTTCAGTCTGTAATTCGTTTGTGGAACAATCGTAAGAGAAAGGTAATGATTCCTGTTGTTCCGGGTTATATCTTTGTGCATCTGCCGGTGGGCGATGTTGCTAAGGTTAAAAGTGTAAAAGGGGGTTCTTTCCTGCTACGCGAAGAAGGGCGTTATGTCTCTATTCCGGAATGTCAGATGGAGGTCTTTCGTTCGATGGTAGAGAATGCCGGTGAATTTATTGAATTTGCTGAAGAACTGACTCCGGGAATAACAGTTCGGGTGACTCGGGGACAATTGGAAGGGGCGACCGGTGAGTTGCTTGATTGTCAGGGTAAGAATAAATTAATGCTTCGTATCGCGGGGTTGGGATGTGCATTGGTCACTGTTGCTTCGGATACTATTGAAAAAGTGAAGTAAGCGTTATGAAGTTAATTACTGAAGCTTTGCTGAACACGGTATCCGGACAGGCTAAGGAGAATCCGCGTCTGCGTATGAATTACAACTTCCATGAATCTATGGATGCACCGATTCATCGTATGTTGAATGCGTTGGAACCCGATACATATTTACCTCCGCATCGTCATAAGGATCCGGATAAAGAAGAAATATATCTTGTTCTCCGTGGTAGCCTGCTTGCTATTCTGTTTGATGAAGAAGGAAATGTGACAGAGAAGGTAAACCTGAATCCGGAAAAAGGTATGTATGGAATAGAGATTCCACCTTGTACATGGCACTGTATTGTAGTGCTTGAGCCTGGTACGGTGATATATGAAATAAAGCAGGGGCCTTATGCTCCGTTGACTCCTGAAAATATGGCTCCCTGGGCACCAGATGTGACCGATGGGGAAGGTATAAAAGCTTTTATGAAGCGGATGTCCGAGGGTTAATCCTCGAACATTCTGCTTCGTGCAAGCATGCAAGCTCCTACTATTCCGGCTTTGTCTTTCAGCTTTGAAGTGAGAATAACCGAATCTTTATTCACCAGGTTGAGAGAATATTTTCGAATCGCGGTTTTTATCGGTTGTGTGATATAATCTCCGGTAAGCGACAGAGTGCCTCCGATAATTACCAGTTCCGGATTGAAAATATTGATAAGTCCGGCAATCTGCTTTCCTAATTTTTGCCCGATTTCTTCCACTATTTCGATACAAAGAACATCTTCCTTATTGACAGCTGCAATGATCTCGTCCAGGGTGATAGGATCTTCTGACGAAATGCGGTCGGACAGGATGGAGTTTTCTCCGTTTTTAATACGCTCCAGTAATATGCGGTGCAGCGCCGAACCTGATGCTTCAGTCTCGATACATCCTTTTTTCCCACAGTGGCAAATGATTTCGTTTTCATAAGCACTTACGTGTCCGAACTCACCCGAGAATCCCGATTTTCCGGTGTATATTTTCCCGTCAATGATGATCCCTATACCCAGTCCCCAGCTGACATTGACGAATATAATATTCTTTTCTCCCTTTACGCATCCCTGCATATACTCTCCGTAAGTCATGGCGCGCGTATCATTGTCTATTGTTACTTTATAGCCAAGTTTTTCTGTCAAGACATCCGCCAGCGGGCGTTCTTCAAAATTGAACTGACTGAAACTATAACCCGATTCCGGATTTACCCGCCCTGATACATTTACATTGATATTTAATATTTTCTCTTTATTGATATTGAGTTTTTTTATAAAGTTTGCTATGAGTTTGCACAGTTCATTCAACCCTTCTATTGAATTTTCAAATTGATAGGGGATATTCATTTTGAGTTCCATCATATCTCCTTTAAAGTTGATAAGTCCGATATTGATGGCAAACTTCTTGATATCTACTCCGATGAAGTAGCCGGATTCCGGATTGAGTCCGTACAGATTGGGGTGTCGTCCACCACTTGTTTCCAGCTTACCATAGTCGTTGATATATCCGTCTTCACACATTTCATCTATGAATTTGGTAACGGTTGGCACACTCAAATCCATCTCTTTTGAGAGGTCGGTAATGGTTGAACTACCGTTGTATATATAATGTGTAATGATTCTTTTCTTTACAAGGGCATTTTTGGAGCCCATTTCTATTTCTTTAAGCAGATTATGTTTCATATATGCCATGTTAGTGATTAATGCTGAACAAATATACGGGTATTTTAAATATTTCGTTTCGTTTTAGCTCTTTAATTTATTAATATTCTTTCTTTATTGGTTTATATAAGAAGATATAATAAATAATATAACTTTTATA
>NZ_CATJGZ010000137.1:0-12452 GCF_949740115.1 Bacteroides sp. 41_26 | reverse complement strand
TTCTTTCCGGTAATTTGACAAATCTTCGACATTTCTATCTTATTTTTATAGTTTTTATCTATACTTATTTCAAACAGAGCGCAAAGTAAGCACTTTTATAGATATAAAACAAGTAATTCTTAAAATAATTCGTTATACAGTACACTTTTTCTTTATTTTAGAAGGTCCAGAAGTAACAAAAAGGCATTATTTCCAGCTCTCTCGACATTCATCTCTCTCCCACGGTCTGTATCTTGCTTCATTGTTCGAATTTCATTTTTATAGGCAGCTGCAATCCAAACAGTACCCACCGGTTTCTCTTTTGTCCCTCCACCAGGACCAGCTATTCCGGAAGTTGAAACAGCACAATCAGTTTTCAACGCTTTCATCGCACCTTTTACCATTTCGATCACAGTTTCTTCACTGACAGCCCCCTGTTTTTTGAGCGTTTCAGACGACACCCCCAACAACGATTCCTTAATTTCATTAGAATAAGCAACAATCCCTCCTTTAAAGTAATCCGAACTGCCAGGCACAGAAGTTAATTTAGCAGCAATGCTTCCTCCCGTACAACTCTCTGCGGTGGATACGGTCAAATTCTTCTCTCTTAGCAAATTTCCAATAAGTATTTCAAGTGGAGTATCTTCTTCATCAAAAATAGCATCCCCTAAAATATCTTTCAGTTTACACCCTTCAACAGAAATCTGAGATTGCACAGCTTCCTTATCCCTTCCACGCCCTGTAAGCCGGAGCCGAATAATACCGGGTTTAGGCAAATAGGCCAATTTTATAGATTCAGGCAAAGCTTCTTCCCATGATTCAAGTTTTTCTGCCAAAACAGATTCAGGGTAATTCTTTACAGTAAAAGTCTTATGTATAATTACATCTGTATCAAATTTCTTACGCAAACGAGGAATCACTTCTTCACTCATCACGGTAATCATCTCCTGAGGTACACCCGGCATAGATACCAATACCTTACCATTTTTTTCAAACCAACTAACAGGCGCACTACCTACCCGGTTATTTATCACAAGGCAATCTTTTGGAACCATTGCCTGGCTCTTATTTAACGCATTCATCGGTATCTTACTTGCCAGTACACGCTTGATATTTTCAAATACCTCTTCACAGAACACTAACTCCGTATCAAAATAAGCACATAACGTCTGTTTGGTTATATCATCTTTCGTAGGCCCCAATCCACCAGTCATTAATACAATATCGGCCCTATTCATCGCATCGTCTACAGCCTCAGTTATTTCATCCGCACGATCACGGACAGAAACAACGCGAATCACTTCAATGCCAACTTTATTCAACTCACGCCCCATCCAGGCCGAATTTGTATCGGTGACCTGCCCTATCAGTAGTTCATCGCCTATTGTAATAATCTCTGCAAACATATTATACCAATCAGATAATTGTAATTAGCAACCTCTTTCAATACAACTCTCTTTTATATCACAAAGTAACACGCGAATAAGCCGGAAGTTCTATCGAACAGAAGTCCCGATCCAGATACTTGAAGTAACCTGTAATAGCAATCATTGCAGCATTATCTGTAGTATAACTGAATTTCGGAATAAATATTTTCCAGCCATATTTTTCGGCATGTTCACGGAAAGAGTTACGCAATCCGTTATTAGCAGATACTCCACCGGCTACAGCTACCTCATTTATTTTATATTGTTTGGCAGCTTTTCGAAGTTTATCCATAAGAATATCTACAATTGTCGCTTCCAGTGAAGCTGCAAGATCTACCTTATGATGTTCAATGAAATCAGGATCATCCTTCATCCAATCACGAAGTGAATAAAGGAAAGAAGTCTTCAATCCACTAAAACTATAATCCAGTCCCGGTATATGCGGTTTACTGAAAGTAAATGCTTTCGGATTTCCCTGACGTGCTAATTTATCAATAATCGGCCCCCCCGGATATCCGAGCCCCATCACCTTTGAGCATTTATCAATCGCTTCTCCGGCAGCATCATCAATAGTCTGCCCCAGAATTTCCATATCATTATATGCCTTCACCAATACAATCTGCGAATTACCACCCGACACAAGTAAACAAAGAAAAGGATAATTAGGTTGTTGATTCTCTTCACCTTCTGCTTTAATAAAATGAGCTAACACATGTCCAGTCAAGTGATTAACATCAATCATTGGTATATTTAAAGAACGAGCAAAACCTTTTGCGAACGAAACTCCTACAAGTAATGACCCCATCAGTCCCGGACCACGCGTAAAAGCTACAGCACTCAATTCCTCCTTGGTCACTCCTGCACGTTTCAATGCTTCATGTACCACCGGAACTATATTTTGCTGATGTGCACGCGAAGCAAGCTCGGGCACTACACCACCATACGCCTCATGAACAGCCTGGCTGGATACCACATTCGACAGCAAATAACCATCCTTGATAACGGCTGCCGACGTATCATCACAAGAGGACTCAATTCCTAATATTATTGTACTCATAGTTTTTTTGATGTTTAAACGGTACAAAAGTAATGATAAAAGTACGATTCATAACGAACTATTTTATATTTTTGTTCGCAAAATAAAAGTAACCGCTTATCAGAACGCTGAAAAAGACTGTACGCTGGGTACTCGGTATCGTACTGGGAGTATATATCGGGGTCATTCTTTTGTTGAACATACCTTTTGTTCAGCAGAAGTTTGCTGTATTCGTAGCCAAAGAACTCTCCCGTGTAATGGGTACCGAATTAACTATTGGAAGAATAGATATGGGACTGTTGAACCGTATCATTATCGATGATGTATTACTTGACGACCAGTCAGGGAAGGAAATGTTGAAGGTTACCCGCCTCTCTGCCAAATTTGAGATACTTCCTCTTTTCAAAGGAAAAATAACCATTAGTAGTGTGCAGTTGTTTGGTTTCAACATCAATCTAAACAAAAAAACTCCGGATTCACCACCTAACTTCAAATTTGTCCTTGACGCATTTGCGTCCAAAGATACTATTAAGAAAGAGCAAAATATCGACCTGCGTATCAATTCCATATTAATTCGTCGTGGAAAACTGGCATATGATGTACTTTCTGAAGAAGAAACTCCAGGTAAGTTCAATGCCAAACATGTGCGTTTACAGAACATTATAGCCAATATCTCGTTGAAAGCGCTGCAAAATGACTCTGTAAACGCCTCAATCAAGCGACTAAGCGTAGACGAACAATCCGGATTTGAGCTTAAAAAACTAAGTCTGAAGCTAGTAGCTAACGATAAAGAAATGTCCATTGATAATTTTGTTATTGATTTGCCTAATACTTCTCTGAAGATGGATACTATTCATCTGAATTACGATAGTCTGGGAGCATTTAAACAATTTGCCAATAACGTACGATTCTCTTTCCACACATTACCTTCACATATCACATTAAAGGATATTTCTCCATTTGTTCCGGCATTATCCAACTTCAAAGAACAGATCGAACTCGATATGGATGTCAATGGTACAATAGACCAACTGAATTGCTCTAAGCTTGAAATAAAGGCTGGTAAGCAGTTCCATCTGTTAGGAGATGTTTCTTTGCAAGACCTGTCACACCCACAAGACGCTTTCGTTTTTGGCAAAATGTCTAATCTTTCGGCCAATAGCGACGGCATTGGTTTTCTGGTACGCAATTTAAGTAAAAATTATAATGGAGTTCCTCCTATACTTGAGCGCCTGGGAGATGTATCTTTTCATGGAGAGGTTTCCGGATACTTCACGGATCTCGTCACATACGGTCTGTTCCATACAGACATAGGTTCTGTAAAAACCGACTTAAAACTCAGTTCAAACAAAGCAAAGGGTCTGTTTGCCTATTCCGGATCCGTTAAAACAAAAGATTTTGAACTGGGGAAATTATTGAATAATGAAAAGTTAGGAGAAATCACCTTTAATCTCGACGTACAAGGTAATCATTATGAAAAGCAGCGCCCTTCCATCGTATTGAAAGGCCTAGTAGCTGCCATTGAATATAGTAGTTATAAATATGAAAATATCACTCTCGATGGTGAATACAAACGTGGTGGATTCAATGGTAAAGTAGCATTAAATGACGAAAACGGTACTATTGCTATTAATGGTAACATTAACCTGACTGAGAAAGTACCAACTTTTGACTTTTCAGCCTCAGTAAGTAATTTCCGCCCACACGAATTAAACCTGACACCCAAATATAAAGATGCAATATTCTCCATAAAAGTAAACGCGAATTTCAAGGGAGGCTCTATTGATCAGATGATTGGTGATATAGATATAGATAGTTTGCAGTTCACAGCTCCCGAGAAAAATTTCTTCATGAAGAACATGCATCTGTCCGCCACACAACAGACAGGTATTAACCAATTAACCTTAAACTCTGAGTTTCTGACTGCCAATGTAAAGGGACGTTTCATGTACCACACACTGCCCGCCAGTATAATGGGTATTTTGCGTAGTTATGTACCCTCACTCATCCTTCCTCCTAAAAAGCCAATAAAGACTGACAACAATTTCAGTTTTGACATTAATATATATAATACAGATATTCTATCCACTATCTTTGATATTCCATTAAAGGTATATACCCATTCCACCATTAACGGATATGTCAATGACCGAATGCAACGCCTGCGTGTAGAAGGATATTTCCCACGTTTACAATACAAAAACAATTTCATAGAATCAGGATTATTACTTTGTGAAAACCCTGTTGACCAGTTCAGAGCCAGAGTTCGCTTTACCAATCAAAAAAAGAACGGAGCTGTGAACCTTTCTCTTGAAGCACAGGCTAAAGATGACCTTGTAAACACTACTATTAATTGGGGAAATAATGCTGCTGTCACATATAGCGGACAATTGGCTGCTGCTGCACAATTTTTACGTACAGAAGGAGACAAACCCTTACTCAAAGCAATTGTAGACATAAAGCCTACGGATGTTATCTTAAATGATACTATTTGGGAAGTACATCCTTCGCAAGTAGTGGTGGATTCTGGTAAAATTGATGTTAACGATTTCTATTTTAGTCATCAGGACCGTTATATCCGAATCAACGGACGCGTATCCGACAATCCAGCGGATACAGTAAAAGTTAATCTGAAAGACATCAATATCGGTTATGTTTTTGACATTGCACGCATTTCAGACGATGTTAATTTTGAGGGAGATGCCACAGGTATGGCTTATGCCAGTGGAATACTAAAGAAACCGGTACTCAACACACGCTTGTCTATACGTAATTTCACACTGAACAAAGGGTTATTAGGTGATTTAGATATCTATGGCGCATGGGACAATGAGAAAAAAGGCATTTATCTGGATGCACATATACAAGAAAAAAACATTTCCAAAGTTCACGTAGACGGGTTCATCTACCCTATCAAACCTACAAGCGGACTCGATCTAAACATTGATGCTGAAAACCTGAACATTAAGTTTCTGGAACATTATATGCGGTCCATTGCTCAGGATATTAAAGGAAGAGCTACAGGAAAAGTGCACTTTTACGGTAAATTCAAAGGATTAAATCTCGATGGTGCCGTAATGACAGATGCCTCAATGAAATTTGATATACTTAATACCTCGTTTGCCATAAAAGACACGATACGTCTGGCACCGGAAGGAATCACATTCAATCACATCCATATTTCAGATATGGAAGGGCACCAGGGAAGAATGAATGGATATCTCCATTACGAACATTTCAAGAATATAAAGTATCAATTCGACATTCAGGTCAACAATATGCTGGTAATGAACACACAGGAATCTCCGGATCTCCCCTTCTATGGTACAGTATATGCCACTGGAAATGCTCTGCTCGCAGGTAATGCACAAGACGGACTCGATGCAAATATAGCAATGACTACTAACCGGAATACAAACTTTACATATAGTACAGGAACTGTTGCTTCGGCCACCAGTAATCAATTTATTAAGTTTGTAGACAAAACCCCACGACGTAGCATACAGGACTCGATACAGATCATTTCATTCTATGAACAAGTCCAACAGAAAGAAGAAGAGAAAAATTCACAGACAGACATCCGTCTCAACATATTAGTAGATGCTACACCGGATGCTACAATGAAAATTGTTATGGATCCTGTTGCCGGTGATTATATCAGTGGACGGGGTTCAGGTAATATTCGTGTAGAGTTCTATAATAAAGGAGATGTGAAAATGTTCGGTAACTACCACATCCAACAGGGTATCTATAAATTCAGCCTTCAGGAAGTAATACGTAAGGACTTTATTATCAAAGACGGAAGTACTATTACATTCAATGGACCACCACTTGATGCTACATTGGATATACAAGCCTCTTACACTGTACCCTCAGCCTCATTAAATGATCTGATACCAGATGCATCTGTGGTTGTACAACAACCGAATGTTCGTGTAAACTGTATGATGAATCTTACTGGCATTCTGTTGCGTCCCTCTATTAAACTGGGTATTGAGCTTCCCAACGAACGTGATGAGGTACAGGCTTTGGTACGCAATTATATCAGCACAGATGAGCAAATGAATATGCAGATACTCTATCTGTTAGGTATTGGTAAGTTTTACATGGAAAATAATACAGGTAACCGACAGAGTTCCGACATGATGTCTTCTGTATTATCTTCTACTCTATCCGGACAGCTGAACAATGTACTCTCACAGATTATCGACAATAACAACTGGAATATCGGAACCAATCTCAGTACCGGTGAGAAGGGCTGGACAGATATGGAAGTGGAAGGAATCCTTTCGGGGCAGTTACTCAATAACCGGCTGATTATCAATGGGAACTTTGGATACCGAGATAATCCAATGGCAAATACTAACTTTGTGGGAGACTTTGAAGCAGAATGGTTACTGACCCGTTCGGGAGAAGTACGATTGAAAGCATATAATGAAACGAATGATCGCTATTATACTAAAACCAATCTGACCACTCAGGGAGTCGGTATTATGTATAAAAAAGATTTCAGTAAATGGAATGAACTTTTCTTCTGGAACAAGTGGAAGCTTCGTAATCTAAAGAGAAAAATGGAGAAAAAGCAGGAAGAAGTTCAAAAGAATGATTCTACAAAAACAGATAGTGCACAATCAAAAGCAAAAAGACAACGACCGGAAAAATAAATAAGCATTCCGGATAATGCGCTTATAATGTAGTTTCCGGATGTAATTATTATATTTGTAACCTGATTAATAAATCCAATGTATCAGGAATACCGTCCCAGTATTGTCCTATTGCCCTATATAGAAACTTATTGGACTTTTGATAGTTTCATTGAGGGAGAGCAAACCGTCAGGATTTTGCCGGATGGATGCGTAGACATCTTATTAAATTGTAACGACACTATATCCAATAACGGAATGTCTCCTTTTCATCCATACATTGTAGGTACAATGACTTCCTATTCTGACGTTTTATATACCCGATGTATGAAAATGGTAGGTGTACGCTTCAAACCAGGAGGTATCACAGCTTTTATCAATGTACCCATACACGAATTAACCAATCAGAGAATAGATATATCTTTGTTAGAATCCATTTTTGACAATACATTATTTTGTGATAATATAGCCATCCGGAATGATGTAAGAGAAGTGGTAAACTATATAGACTCCTATCTGATTGGCAAACTAAATCGCATCACTATTCCTGATAAACAAATTATGGCAGCAGTAGATACCATAAAATACCACAAAGGATGCTTACCAATCAAAGAAGTATTAGAAGAAGTATGTCTCTGTCAACGCCAGTTTGAACGTAAGTTTAAATCCGTCATCGGAATAACTCCAAAAGTATTCAGTTCTGTTGTGAGATTCCAAAATGCACAGGAAGTATTACAACAACACCCAGAACAAAGTGTTTTCCTTACAGCTATTGATTGCGGATATTATGATCATGCACATTTTATCCGTGAATTCAAACGATTCACAGGGGGATCTCCGAAAGATTAATCGATATAATGTCGATTTTATACACAAAAAACAGGTTATAACCGTTCTATCTTTGCTTCCGTAATAAAAAGTAATTATGGAAATAAAGAACTATGACAACCTGTTCCTTCCGGTGAAGGATATGGAGAAGAGTAAAGAGTTTTATACCCAAATATTGGGACTTAAAATGAAGTTTGAATTTGAGGATAAAGGTATGGTAGCTTATAAAGTAGGCGATGAAGAACCAGCTATTATCCTGAAAGATATATCTATGCACCCTGATGCCCAGACTACCATATGGCTGGAAGTAGAAAATGTAAAAGCAATCTATGAACAGCTGAGACAGCAGGGCATACTCTTTTTATCCGAACCGTTCAAGATCAAAACAGGCTGGGCTGTTGAATTTACCGATCCATCCGGCAACCGGTTGGGACTCACCGATTATGATTCATATTAATTAATACCCCAAAAGACAAATGGAAAAAATTAAAGAAAAAGCAGCATCTTTGCTGCAGAAGTGTGAAGTTGTTGTTTTGTCGTCAATCAATGCAGAAGGCTATCCTCGTCCTGTCCCCATTGCCAAAATAGCATCAGAAGGATTATCTACTATCTGGATGTCTACCGGCACCTCTTCGCTAAAGACTACAGAGTTTCGTGCAAATCCGAAAGCAGGACTTTGTTTCCATGCCGGAGGTGACAGTGTGGTACTGACCGGAGAAGTAGAAGTTATGGATGACGCAGAGTCAAAAGAAAAATACTGGCAGAATTGGTTTATCAAATTCTTCCCGCAAGGAGTGAAAGATCCGGAATATATATTGCTCAAATTCAGCAGTAATCAAGCTACAATTTATATTGAAGATCAATTTCAGCGCGTAGCAATAAACGAGTAAAAGCACACTATAACATTCCGGTAGAAAAGAAAAATTGCCGCAAAAATCTGAATAAATGCTATCTTTGCAACACGAAAACAAATGAAAAAGATAGTAATATAATGACTCAACTCATAATGCTGGGTACAGGAAATGCAATGGCAGTAGAATGCTATAATACCTGTTTCGCTCTAAAGTCCGGAAAAGAGTACTTTTTAGTAGATGCCGGCGGTGGCAACGGCATCTTCACTCAACTTAAAAAAGCAAATATTGCTTGTACTGACATTCATCATATGTTCATCACTCACGCACATACTGATCACTTATTGGGTATGGTGTGGATGGTACGCAATATAGCAATGATGATAAACAATGGTAAGTATGAGGGCACTTTGACTATCTACTGCCACGATGAAGTGAAAGAAACATTGCTTACTATTTGCCGTCTGACTCTCCCACAGAAAATAATGCTTCCCATTGGTAACCGGATTCTTATACAGGAAGTTAAGGATGGAGACAAAGTAGAAATCGCCGATATAAAACTCTCTTTTTTCGATATTGCTTCCACTAAGATGAAACAATTTGGATTTCAGGCTATCCTACCCAACCAAAAAACATTGGTCTGCCTGGGTGACGAACCTTACAACGAAAAAAGCCACAGATATGTAGCACATTGCGATTGGTTACTTTGTGAGGCATTTTGCCTTTATGCAGACAAAGAAAGATTCAAACCATATGAAAAACATCACAGTACAGCACTTGATGCCGGAAGGTTGGCAGAAGAATTAAATGTAAAAAACCTATTGCTCTATCATACAGAAGACAAAAACATAAAAGAACGGAAACATAAATACAGCCAAGAAGCTTCCAGACTATTTAAAGGCAATATATTTGTCCCTGATGATCTGGAAATTATTACGCTATAAAACAGATGTATCTTATAATTGCCTTACTACGCGGCAAGGATTTCCCACTGCAAGACAATTAGCCGGAATATCTTTAGTCACCACACTACCAGCTCCGATGGTGGTATTATCACCGATAGTCACTCCGGGTAATATAATAGAACCACCGCCAATCCAGACATTATTGCCCAGAGTGACAGGAGCTGTCAAAGAATTCCAGTAAGCACTGTTTTCAGAAAGCCTCTCCATCGGATTTACCGGATGAAATACAGTATAAATATGCACCCCCGGAGCAATACCACAATTATCACCGATGGTAATACGGTTACAATCGAGGAAAACACAATTCATATTTATTTCGACATTATTCCCTAAATGAATATTCTCACCATAATCCACAAAGAAAGGAGCAGTGATCCACACATTCTTTCCATGTGAACCAAGTAATTCATCCAAAATAGTATCCAATTTCTCCTGATCTGTTGTATCTGTTGCAGCATATTCTTTTTGCAGTTGTTTTGCTTTGTGCCAACGGGTAATCAATTCTGTATCAGTAAAATCATATATTTCTCCTGACAGCATTTTTTCTTTTTCTGTTTTCATAATAGTTGTTTTATGATTTAGTTTCTCTGTTTTTCAAAATAACAGGCATGTTCTCCAACGCCCAACCTACCAAAGCTTCAATATGAGGAATCAGGCTATGTCCTGTCTTGGTTAAACAATATTCCACCCGTGGAGGCACTTCGGCATATATCTTTCTTGCCACCAATCCGTCAGCTTCAAGTGTGCGAAGAGTTACAGTAAGCATACGTTGAGATACATCCTCAATCGTTTTATGAATATCACTGAAACGCATCACTCCATTTGCATTTAATGTGATTAACACGAGCATTGACCATTTATCACCTAATCTGCTCAACACGTCCCGTACGGGGCAATTTCCTGTAGGATGAAAATTTTCCATTTTTTTATTTATTCTATTCCACTGATGCTCAACAATAGTTACTTCTATGTAAGTCCCTTATCCTGAGGTACGTTCTTGTTTATATGAATTAGTAAATCTATCTTTGCGGTACAAAAGTAATAAACTTACTAAAAATAACTATTGTTTCACTTTATAATTAATGTTATGGCAAAGAAAGTTGCAGTTTTAGCAGTAAATCCGGTCAACGGATTCGGTTTATTCCAGTATCTGGAAGCATTTTTTGAGAATCATATTTCATACAAAGTGTATGCAGTGGCAGAAACGAAAGAGATTAAAACCAACTCAGGAATAACCTTACTTACAGACGATGTGATAAGTAATCTGAAAGGGCATGAAGATGAATATGACGCATTGGTATTTGCCTGTGGAGATGCAATTCCTGTATTTAAAAACAATGCAGACAAGCAATATAATCTTGATTTAATGGAAGTGATTAAAACTTTCGGAGACAAAGGAAAACTAATGATTGGGCACTGTGCCGCTGCAATGATGTTTGACTTTACAGGAGTCACCAGCGGTAAAAAAATAGCAGTACATCCTCTGGCAAAACCAGCGATACAAAATGGAACAGCTACAGATGAGAAATCTGAAATTGATGGAAACTTCTATACTGCGCAGGACGAAAATACGATCTGGACAATGATGCCTAAAATAATTGAAGTTCTCAAAAAATAGAAACCTATTCCGTTCTATATAAGAAATATCGTAGAAGCAAATCAACTTAGCATTAAAACACAGATTATCGCAAAATCAGATTTAATCTGCGATAATCTGTGTTTATCTGCGTTTCAAAAAAACTATCTTGAAATAGATCAGGTTTTGCAAAACATTATCTCTTATCTACAATTTCCTTCCCAAACGGCGTCAATGCGAGTCCCGCCAGCTTAAAGTGTTGTATACCGAAAGGCAATCCGATAATTGTGATACTCAGCAACACTCCGAATACCAGATGTGAAAGGCTTATCCAGATACCTCCTAAAAATATCCAGAGAATATTCATTAATATACTGAGACAACCACCCGAATCAGGGGAACTCCTCACCTCCTTTCCAAATGGATATAATGCCAGCAAAGCCATTTTCAAGGTCTGAAGTCCGAAAGGAATACCAATAATAGTTATCATCATCAAGAAACTGGCTATCAGATATTCGACAGCTGTGAATATGCCTCCCAATAGAAGCCATAGTATGTTCATGAGTAAATTCATACTTCCAAAAATTTCATTATCTATGGATACAAAGATAAAACAATCTTGTGAATTTTTGTATGGTTTTGAGTGTATTTCACCACAGAGTAACACGGAGTTCCACAGAGTTTAAATCTTTATTGAAACGCAGATGAACGCAGATTTTCGCAAAGGGAAACAAATCTAAGATAAAGAACTACAGTCTTTCAATCTGTATTTATCTGTGTTAATCCGCGTTTCATCAGATAAATAGTACTCTGTGGAACTCTGTGTTACTCTGTGGTGGGTTTTACTCATTTCCGATCGGTTTTGATGCAATTTAAACTGGCTAAGAATTTATAAATATTAGAGGTATGAGGACATCTCTTATGTAATAATTTTAGAACATAAAAAAACACTTTCTTTTGTAAAATACAGATAGTTTATAGTAATAAAAGTGTACAACAATCAATCTAACCAATAAGCTGATTATAAACAAGTTAACATGGTGTAATTTTCCTCTACCATTATCTTTGCCATGGAAAACATAGTTCTTTATGAACGTTAATAAGAATAAATTTCTTAATATTGTCTCGTAAACAAGAAAGCCTCCAT
>NZ_CATJGZ010000136.1:0-14089 GCF_949740115.1 Bacteroides sp. 41_26 | reverse complement strand
TTTATTAATATATTTGCATTTTGTTAGAGTAAAGAAACAATTAATGTAAAGTTAAACTTTAAGAGAGAATTTATGAAAAGAAAATTAATGCTGTTATTGACCTGTCTTTTTGTAGGTATAGGTCTAGTAACTGCCCAAACTCAGAAGGTTACAGGTGTTGTAATTTCTGAAGAAGATGGGCAACCAGTTGTTGGAGCCTCTGTATTAGTAAAAGGTACCAATTTAGGTACCATCACTGATGTAGATGGTAATTTTACTTTGTCGAGCGTACCAAGTTCTGCAAAGACTTTGCAAATTTCTTATATCGGAATGCAGACGCAAGAGGTGGCTATTAAACCGAATCTGAGAGTTGTACTTAAGTCTGATTCGCAGATGGTTGACGAAGTGGTAGTAGTTGCTTATGGTTCGGCTAAAAAAAGTTCGCTGACAGGATCTGTTGATATCGTAAAAGCAGAACAGCTAACCAAAGTGCCAGTAACCAGTTTTGACCAAGCATTGCAAGGTAAATCTGCAGGTGTTCAAGTTACCGCCGCTACAGGACGTCCGGGAGCAGGAGCAAATATCAAAATACGTGGAACAAGTTCCATTTCTGCCGGATCAGATCCATTATATGTAATAGATGGTGTACCTATGTCTTCTACGGATTTTGCATCTATAAATGCAAATGATATCGAGTACATGTCTATCCTAAAAGACGCCTCTGCAACAGCTATATATGGATCAAGAGGCTCTAATGGTGTTATTCTTGTTACCACCAAGAAAGGAAAAAGCGGAAAAACGACCTTTAGTATTCGGGCACAATACGGAATTTCAACTAAGACCACTGACAAGTTTGAAATGATGAATGCACAGGAGAAACTAACTTATGAAAGACAGTTAGGAAGCGGATATGGCGCTACAGGCGGTGCCAATGGTGGTGCAATGACAGACGAGGAAATTGCTGCTCACCCAAGTACAAACTGGGCAGATGAAATATTCCGTACCGGCGCAACTCAATTGTATGAATTGAACATGTCAGGAGGTAGTGAAAAGACTAAATTTTATATTTCCGGACAGTATTATGATCAAGATGCCATTGTTCCGGGATCATACCTTACAAGAGAAACAGCCCGTATCAATGTAGAACATACTGTAAGTGATCGCCTAAAAGTGGGAGTAGCAACTTCTGCCGGCATTTCTAAAGAAGGATTGTTAAGAACTGACCGTAATGCTTTAAATCCTTTCAACTATGTATATAGTGCTAACCCTTATGATGCACCTTTCAATGAAGATGGTTCTTATAATACAGATATTACAGTAGGAGGAGTACCATTAAATATCTTCGAAAATATCGATAACAATCCTTCATACATCAATCGTTTGAAAATTGTAGGAGCGTTCAATCTGGAGTGGAAAATCTGGGATGAAATTAAGTATGTAACTGTAGCCGGTGTTGACTTCAATCAAGCAATCCAGTACCAATATAATAAACCGGAATCTCAATTAAGTAACATATTGAGCCCTGATGGTCCTAAAGGTTATAGAAATGACAACTTTACTCAAAGAGCAACTTGGTTATGGACTAACATGTTGACTTACGAAAAAACATTCAACTCTGTACATGCAGTGAAAGCTGTAGTCGGTATGGAAGCACAGGCAAGTAAATACAGAAGAATTAATGCCATGGTAGAAGGATTTGCTACCGGAAAGCTGGATGCTATCAGCATTGGTTCAACTAATAAAGACGTGTTAGGTACAACTACTGAATGGAAAATGTTGTCTTATCTGGGTTCTGCCGGATATACCTATGACGATAAGTATATTTTAGATGTAGCTTTACGCCGTGACGGTTCTTCTCGTTTTGGTGCAGACAACCAGTTCGGTACTTTCTGGGCAGTCGGTCTGGGATGGAATATGGAAAGAGAAAGATTCCTGGAAAATATTGAGTGGTTAACACGCTTAAAAATCCGTGGTAGTGTAGGTACATCGGGTAATAACAATATCGGTGATTACGCAGCTCAAGGTGTATACGGTTATGGTAGTTATAACAGCGAATCGACAGCTTATCCAAGCCGATTGCCGAATCCCAATTTGTCATGGGAGAAGAGTATGCAGACCTCAGTCGGCTTGGATGCTTCTTTCTTTGACTCACGCCTGAGTGTGACTTTTGACCTTTACAAACGTAAAACAACAGATTTGCTTTTGGCAACCCGTCTTTCTATGACTTCAGGTTTCTCCAGCCGTATCGATAATGTAGGAGAAATGGAAAATAAGGGATATGAGTTAGCTATCAGTGGAGACGTTATCAGAACAAATGACTGGACCTTCAGCCTCAACGGTATGATTTCACAGAACAAGAACAAGGTTCTGAAATTATATGAAGGAAACGATATTACAATCGGCTGGAACAGCCTTGTAAGTGAAGGACATCCTATCAATGTATACAAAATGGTACGTTGGGCAGGAGTAAATCCGGCTAATGGTGATGCTCTCTATTATACCAAAGACGGTAAAATAACCAATGTATATAACTCTGACGACGCAGTAATCCTTGACGATAAAACTCCGGATCCTAAATACTTTGGTTCTTTTGGAGCCAAATTGGCTTATAAAGGAATTGAACTTAGTGGTGATTTCTACTTCTCGGGTGGTAATTATATCTATAATCATATTAATTTCTTTACTCAAAGCGATGGTTCAATGATAGACCAGAACCTTGATAAGAAACTCCTCTACAATCAGTGGACTAAACCCGGTGATATTACCAATATCCCTAAACAAAGTCTGAATAACCAAAGTTATCAATCAACCAGATATCTGGAAGATGCTTCTTACTTGCGTTTGAGGAACATAACCTTAGCTTATACCTTACCTAAAAGATGGTTAAAACCATTGCGTATGGAAAATCTCAGGATTTATGCACAAGGATTGAATCTATTCACAATCACTAATTTCTCTGGATTAGACCCGGAAGTAGGTGATTCACCTACAACAGGATTAGCTGCTACAGCCGGTCCCGCTGCATCTGTACTTGATTTCAGTTTCCCGGCAGCACGCACCATTATGTTTGGTATTGAGATAGGTTTCTAATAACACCTTTTAATTTGTAAAAAAGATAAAATATGAAATTATTAAAAAAAACAATAATACCCGTTGCAACTGTATTCGTTTTTGCAATGACAGGATGTGCTGATTTCTTAGATACTACTCCACATGATTCATTAAATAGTGATAATGCATTGGAAAGTATCGAAGACTTTGATAATACCACTAAAAGTGTGTATGAATCAATGCGTAGTCAATATTATACTGCTAATTTTATGCTAATGGTTCCGGATGTAATGTCCGACAACCTGGTACTGAACCGTAATGGCCGCCAGATATATAATGAATTCTCAGATTTCAGATATTATGCAGACACATATGGAATCAGTGGACTATGGAGTTCAGCATATAATGCCATCTTAGGTGCTAATGAGGTAATTACCCGCTTAGAGAAAGAAAACACTTTCCAGGGCAATGAGAAAACAATAAGCGACAATCTATTAGCAGAATGTTTGGCACTGAGAGGGTTGATACATTTTGACCTTGTACGTGCTTATGGAAAAGATTATAAAACTGCAAGCGATGGTGATCTTGGTGTAACTTACAAAGATTATACAGAAGTAGACCTTCCTTCCAGACATACAGTAAAATACGTTTATTCAAGATTGGTAGAAGATCTGGAAAACGCTAAAAAGTTAATGAGTGACAACTATAATAAAAGTGTAAACAGCCGATTGAACAAGAAATCTATCAGCGCTATTCTTTCTCGTGTGTATCTGACAATGGGCGAAGATGCAAAAGCTGTGTCGGCTGCTACAGATGCTATTGCCGGAGACGGCTCTGATATTGCAAGCATTAGTGATTTCTCCAAAATATTCACTACAAGCATGGAAGTTCCTGAGGTATTATTCCGTATTGCAATTACTGCCGATAATGGATACCTACCCGGTAATGATTGGGGACAGGGTAGCGAGTCTTCTTATATCGCTAATTACTCGGTAACTTATAGTTTGAATGAACTGTATAAATCTACAGACATCCGCCGGTCACAAATTAAACTTGTAAATGGAGGAGCATACAATGTAGTATGGAAATATAATAACGGAGGTAAATCTACAGGTTTGATTGATATTCCTATCATCCGTGCTTCAGAGGTATATCTGACACGTGCGGAAGCTAACTATAATTTGAAAAATTATGATGATGCCCTGTCAGACTTGAATCTGGTGAAAGAAAGACGTTATTCTGATTATGAAGAAGGAACCGAATCCGGAGCCGCTCTGGAAAAAGAAATTCAACTACAACGTCGTTTAGAGTTGGCTTTCGAAGGACATCGCTTCTTTGATTTGAAACGTAGACACGAAGACGTACAGAGAGATGGAAAGGGTTTTATGGCTGATGGTTCAGGAGTACCCTCTTCTACTCAGCATGTATCGGCAGATAGCCCGTATTACGTAATGCCGATTCCGCAGTCTGAAATCGACGCGAATAAGAATATGGTTCAAAACAAGTATTAACTTTCAAAGAATACATAAATGAAAAAACTAAAATATTTAAGTTTGATTGGCGGCTTGTTACTTGCAATAACATCATGCGACGACAATGAGCCTCAATCATTTCTTGCAGAAGATACTTTTGTAAGTTTTCCTGAGGCAACAGCTTCCATTGATGAAAATGCAACAGAAACAATTAAAATTCCAATTGCTCTGGCAGGATTACCTAATGGAGAGAAAGTAACTGTAAATGTAGCAGCAGTAACAGAAGGCGAAGCTGTTCCGGCTATTGAAGGTACTGATTTCAATATCAAAAACAAAACAATCGTTTTTGAAGAAGGTTTTGGAACTCAGTATATAGAAATTGAGGCAATAGACAATGATCTGTTTACAGGGAAAAAAACATTTAATTTGGTAATTGCGAGTACCGTACCAGTTTTAAAAGAAACTGTGCAAAATTCTGTCAGAGTAAGTATTATTGATGATGAGCATCCGTGGGCTGCTATCATTGGTACATACAGCATAACAGGTACTTCCGGATTTGATGGAACTGATGTAAGTATACCGGCAGTGGTTACTGCTTCTGATGATGACGTAAATGTCTTGAATCTTAATTTCGGTTATGGTACTTTGGCTACTATGAGTGTTGAAGAGGTAGAAGGTGAGATTATGATTTCTATCAAAGACAATCAGTACATCGGCCCAACACCTAAACCAACAGATAATTGGAACCGTTATTTCAGAGCAACTCATGTTGACGGTGAAGATTTATATACGTTAAATGCCTTAACGGGCATCTTTGAAGACGGAGTCATAACTTGTGAGTACGGATTGGGCTTCCAGGCTATCCATCCTACAACAGGAGCATCCGGCGGATATTTCACATTATTTGAAGACGGAATTGTATTTACTAAAGCAAAATAGCGGATTTTGTCTTATAAATAAATTTATTTGCAATAAGGTCACCTTTAGGGTGGCCTTATTTGCCTAAAAACAACTATATTATGAAAAAATATATATCTATAATCCTGCTATTATGCTATTGTTGCCTGTTAACGTATGCAGCCCCTTTCCGTTTTTTGGAGACGATTGTGACTCAGGCGGATGGAAGTCAATTAACTCTATATGCATCAGGAGATGAATTTTATCATTGGGTGCATGATAAAGACGGATATACTATTGTGCAAGCGGATGATGGTTACTGCTACTATGCAGTGAAAAACGATAAAGGTGAAATGGTCCCCTCCTCTTGCCGGGCAGACAAGGCATTACCCAAAGAGGTAAGTATCAATCCCTGGCTGAAGATTCCGAAAAAACGATATGAAGAACGGCGGGAGCAAATGCGAAATCAAGCTATAACAAGAGCTTCAAGGCCTCAATATGCATCTCATAAAAATCCATTAAATAATATTGTTATTTTCGTCTCTTTTCAGGATGTCACTACATTTTCAAAAAAAAGAACAGTATACGATAGCAGGTTCAACAGTACAACCTCTTCCAGTGGTTCCTTAAAAGATTATTATCAAGAAGTTTCATATAGTAGCCTTGATATAACTTCTCATTTCTATCCTAAAGCCGCTGATCTAGAAACTAAAACTGACGGATATATTGACTTTCATAAAAGAGGGTTCTATCGTCCTTATAACGCAACAACCAATCCGGATGGGTATAGAACAAGTGATGAATCGACAAATAGAGAACATAATTTAATTGTAAATGCCATTGATGCTGTAAAAGCTTCTATTGAAGAAGATTTCACTCCGGAAGAATTGGATAATGACAATGACGGTTATATAGATAATGTATGTTTTGTTGTTCAAGGAAACAGTGATGGCTGGAGTGACTTATTATGGGCACATCGCTGGTCATTATACACCAAAGAATGTTATATTCATGGCAAACGCGTGATGGATTATGTATTCCAACCCGAAAATCAAGTAACTATAAATACACTTTGCCATGAAATGTTTCATGCATTGGGAGCACCGGATTTGTATCATTATAGCGAAGAGAGCAAAAATCTGGATCCTGTAGGCAGTTGGGACCTGATGAACAGTGGTTGGTGCCATATGGGTGCCTATATGAAATGGAGATATGCAGGACAAAGTTGGATAAAAGAGATGCCAACCATCACACAACCTGGTACCTACACTTTACTTCCGTTGTCACAAAGTGCAGAAAACAGTTGCTATAGAGTGAACTCCACCAATCCCAATGAATATTATGTATTGGAGTACAGGAAGAAAGAGGGACGTTATGAAAAAAATCTGATCCGTTCCGGATTACTTATCTATAGAATCAATACAACAGTTAAAGATGGAAATCGTAACGGACCACCGGATGAAGTATATATCTATCGTCCATTTGGTTCATTAACAGAAAATGGTTTCCTGGATGAAGCTGCCTATCAAACTAACTCAGGAGCCGTTATGACAGATAAAACTTTTCCAAAACCTTTCTTGTCAGATGATTCTGATGGTGGTTTAAGAATAACTAATGTAATTATGGAAGATGACAAATTAACATTTGATATAAATTCCATTCCAACAGGTCTTGAAAATCTTTCAGACAATAGAAAAATACAGTTATTGTTTAATGAGGGAATACTGTATGTAACAGCGGATACGAATGTTGACCATATCATAGTAGTAGACATCTCTGGAAAAATTCTGGAAGATGTTAAAAACGTTACCCAGCTCTCATTAAAACATCTCTCGAAAGGTACTTATATTGTGTCTGTTTTATCCGGAAATGACATATACAAACGAAAAATATTTATAGAATGAAAATAACCTATATTGGCTTGATTATCTTATTGTCAGGTATTTCTATCAATACTAAAGGGCAAAATACAAATCATCATTTTATATTTGATCAGTTCAGAGAGGCTACCGTCTTATACAAGAATCAAAAAAGGACACATGCCACTCTTAACTACAACAAGGCTACAGAAGAGATGATTTACACCTCGCAAGAAGGGAAAAATATGGCGCTGTATCCGATAGATCAGATTGATACCATATATTTTGATAAACGAAAGTTTATCCCGGTGGATAATCGGTTTTATGAGGTTCTCACACAAGATAGATATACTTTATATGCTTCCTATCGTTGCCGTATGAGTGTCCGGGCACAAAATATCGGTTATGGTACTTCTTCAACCACAGCTATTGATAATATCTCGTCACTAAATACATCCGGTGAAATATATCAATTGAAATTACCCGAAAACTATAAAGCAGAGCCTTATGTTTGGTATTATATTGAAATAGCTAATGAATTGAATAAGTTCTCTAAAGCCAAAGAATTAATAAAGTTATTCCCTGATTTAAAAAAGGAAATAACATCATTCATAAAAGAGAACCGAATAAAAAACAGTACTCAGGATATAGTTGAAGTAGTTCAATATATATCCGACTTATAATTTGAAAAAATGAGTGGGACGCATTTGATAATGGAATATTCAGTAAATATTCCTAAAGATGATACGTCCCACTTTCGTACAACATTAATATTGATTTCCAACTAACTAGTAAAATGCTCGAAAGTCTGTACTTACCACAGGTACAGACTTTCGAGCTATATTAAACATTGCCACTCATCCCAAAAACATTATCCGGAACAATAGAAATAGTCTCGTTCGTCAAATACGTTTGTTAATATCGTTAATGTACTTTTTTAACAGTAAGGATTTACTTTACAAGAATGTACACTTTAACATACCAAGAGTGTACAATATAGTGTGGCAAAAGTGTACAATTAACACTCGCATAAATGTACACTCTTACCTGCCTTTAAGCAAGAGGTCTGTATGCGCTATAAATCAAGAGATTACATAAGGAAAAACATTCTAATCCTGCCTCACATCTCTTCTTAAAAAAATCTTGTAATTACTTTTTTGACAATCATGCATCCATCGGATGATCTTAACAACAATGCAATTCCCTACATCATTCCTTCTTTCAATATCCCGACTAAAATAGGTCTTAATCCACTGACAAAACACTCCACAGCAATCACCATCAGGATAAGTCCCATTAAACGCATCATTACATTATTGCCCGTTTCACCTAAAACTTTAACCAACCGGGTTGAAGCACGAAGAATGAGAAAAGTAATAAAGTAAATCAATGCAATCATCCCTATCAGGACACTTTTCATTTCGATAGTGTGAGAATCCTCCATCAGCACAATGGCATTGGCAATGGCACCCGGTCCACACAACATCGGAATAGCTAAAGGGGTAATCGAAATATCATCGGCATAAGTTTTAATCTCTTCGTCTTTCAATTTCATAGGCGTATAACGCGCCTGCAACATATCAAAACCAATCTTAAAAATAATGACCCCACCAGCAATACGGAATCCATTGGTAGAGATACCGAAAAATTTAAAAAGGAGTTGCCCTGCAAACACAAAGACCATAAGGGTAAGAAAAGATACAATCGTGGCACGCCGCACAATTGCACGCCGCTCTTTATCCGTCATTCCATGTGTCATCGTCAGAAATACAGGCATCGTACCCAAAGGATTTGTCAACGTAAAAAAGGAGGTAAAACACAGTAAAGCAAAAGGCAAAAGAGTTTCCATAACAGTTGTATCTTTATACGTTATTTTTCAACGCAAAAGTACGACTTATCTATAAATACTACAATATTTCCAACAAATCTTTCAGGTCTTTCAGTTGATAAGTGGGCTGGAAAGGAAATTCGGTGCGACCGGAAACATTGTAAAAGGCCTGGTGCATCCCTACCCCATTGGCTCCTACGATATCGGCCTCCCAACTATCCCCGATCATCAATGATTCACGCAACTCTGATTGAGTAGCCGAAAGTGCAAAATGAAAGATCTGCGAAGCTGGTTTCAAAAGCCCAATGTCATCTGAAAGAATTACTTTTTTAAAATAAGATTCAATTCCCCCGGAACACATTTTACGGTATTGAAGCTCCCGAAAGCCATTGGACAAAATATAAAGATTATAACGCGAAGCCAAATTATCAAGTACCTCCTTCGCATGAGGCATCAACCGTCTTTTAGTTGGGATAACAGCAAAAAAGTCATCCGAATATGCTTTCGCTAAAGCAAAATCGCCAGCGCCCACTGCCGCAAGAGGATACAGAAAGCGCTGACGATTGAGTTCCTCTTTGGTGATCTGACCGTTACCATATTCCATCCACAATTCTATATTACGCCGTTGATAAAGCGAATAGAAATGCTCAAAGGAATCAAAGAAAGCATCCAGCTTATACTTATAATACATCTCTTCGAATGTATCACGTGCATTTGCCGAAAATGCCCAAAGTGTATCGTCTAAATCAAAAAAGAGATTTTTATACTTCATTATTTAACCTGGATAACTAAATATCTGGATACACTCCAAAATTCTTTTGGATTTGTAATCTTCAAAGTCAGTTGTCCCTTATCGTCTTTTACCAATTCATAAGAACCGGCAGGATGAGTAGTTAATAACTCTGCACGTTTTGAATACAATTTAATTTCTTTAGTAGTACGGATATCAATCTGAGTAAAATAATCTTTATTGAAATCTGCATTTTTCAATACATCACCACTTTGAAGAATCTTTTGAGACTTCAATTCTGATTTCGTTCCAAATACAAACCATGCAGCGTTGATTGCTTTATCCTGTTCTGCCACAGTCTTAGCTTTCGCTTCATTTTCAGCAGCAAGAGACTCTTTATCAGCAGCAAGGCCACTAACAGCAGCATCCAATTCCTGAATACGGATATTTTTAGAAGCAAGTTCAGCCTGCAATTCTTCGATACGTTGTTGTTTAGCAACCAACTCCTGAGTTAAAGACTCAACCGCTTTCTTCAGCTGAGCAGAATTGTTCTTACTACTCTTCAACATAGCCTGCAATTTAGCAATCTGAGCTTTGTTCTCTTCCATTTGTTTAGTGATGAATTCAATATCAGAAGCAATCTGCTGTTTTGCAGATGATGAATTTTCTGTTATTGTGCCACGTTGCAAGTCTACACGGCTCTCAGCATCGTTTATCTGGCGGAAACCTTCCTGAATTTCATTGAATGTTCCCATCATTTCGTCCAACTCGGCATTACGCTGTGTCAGTTCTATCAATAAAGAATCATTTTCAGCTTTAAGGTCTTTACTACCACCTTTAAAACCATCACACGAAGCCAACATGGCTGCGCATACAATTAAAACTGCTAACTTTTTCATACGTTTACGTTTTTACGTTTTTTAAATGAAGTTATTTAATCGTCTATTCCTGCAATTACAATTACTATCTCGCCACGAGGATCAGTCTCGGTAAAATGCTCGATTAGTTCAGTCAAATTACCCCGAACAGTCTCTTCATGGACTTTAGAAATCTCCCGGGACACACTGGCCTGACGTTCCGGACCAAAATATTCCGCAAACTGCGTCAATGTTTTCAACAAACGATGGGGAGATTCATAAAATACCATCGTACGGCGTTCCTCTACCAGAGACTTCAGCTTCGTCATACGCCCCTTTTTCTGGGGAAGAAAGCCTTCAAAACAAAACTTCTCGTTGGGCAATCCTGAAGCCACCAATGCCGGAACAAAAGCTGTTGCACCAGGTAAACATTGTACTTCAATGCCATTACGCACACATTCGCGTACTACAAGAAATCCCGGATCAGAGATACCAGGCGTACCAGCATCCGAAATCAAAGCCACCGTTTCACCAGCCTTTATTCTATTAACAACGCTCTCCACCGTTTTATGTTCATTAAACTTGTGGTGAGATTGCATTGCATTCTTTATTTCAAAATGTTTCAGCAATATTCCGGAAGTACGTGTATCCTCAGCCAGAATGAGATCAACCTCCTTCAGTATCCGGATAGCCCGAAAAGTCATATCCTCCAGATTTCCTACCGGCGTGGGTACTACGTATAATTTTCCCATATTCATTATCCGATTAATTAAAATACTTTTTGAGAAGTTCCTGGAAATCAATCATAGCCTCATTCTCTTCATCAACATTTACCTTTGAATACAGAAAAGCAATGGCAGTATCCAAAGAACTCATCTCAGAGATCTGCTCTATAACCCGATTCATCTGCTCACTATCACCATTAAATAATTCACGTGAAAAACGGAAAGAATCATTCAAACTAATAGATCGCCGTAAGTCCGTCACTGGTCTGATACGCTCTCCCAATATAGATCCTGCAGAAACATTTTTTATTGTCTCCTGCACCTCTATTTGTGATTGAGATTCTACTACTTGTAAAGTCTCTTTTTCTTCTTCCACCTCTTCGAGAATAGTTTCCTCTATCTCTTTTTCTGTTAGAATGGGTTGAATATTCTCTCCTTCAACAGGTTTCTGTACAGTATCCAGCTCTGTCAACATCTGGTCCAACCGGTCACGCATTTGCAGAATATTCCGCTTCAACACTTCGCGTAAGGTCCCATTAGGCTCACGTTCGAAAGCCTTCATCAGGTACTTTAACTCCTGAATATCCAGTTCTATGTTGGTCAATAGTGCTTGCATAGCCTTCTTGTTTACCTTTTTGTAGATGCCGCAAATGTAGAAATAAATAATGAAAAAACATCAGAAAGCGAACAAAAGTGTTATTTTTGCAACCAAATATAACACACTAAATCATGGTATTATTTTCAGAAGATCACATACAGGAAACTAGAAGAAGAGGAAGAATAGAAGTTATCTGCGGCTCCATGTTTTCGGGAAAAACAGAGGAATTGATACGTCGTCTCAAACGTGCTAAGTTTGCTCGCCAACGTGTAGAAATTTTCAAACCTTCTATTGATGTGCGCTATTCTGAAGCCGATGTCGTTTCACATGACAGTAACGCAATCTCCTCTACTCCTATTGATTCGTCAGCCAGTATATTATTATTCACATCTGAGATTGATGTAGTAGGTATAGATGAAGCACAGTTTTTCGACAGCAGTCTGATCGATGTATGTAATCAACTGGCAAATAATGGGATAAGAGTAATCATTGCCGGACTGGATATGGATTTTAAGGGTAATCCTTTTGGCCCAATGCCCGGACTGTGTGCCATAGCCGATGAAGTTTCAAAAGTACACGCCATTTGTGTTAAGTGCGGCCAATTGGCTTCCTTTTCACATCGAACTGTAAAAAACGACAAGCAAGTAATGTTGGGAGAAACAGCCGAGTATGAACCCTTGTGCCGCGAATGCTATTTGCGTGCTTTAGAAGAAGATAAAGAAAAAGGATAAAAAATCAATAAATATGGAAAGGAAGAAAATAACATTCGACAGCTTTATACGTGGTTCAATCTGTTGTATTCTTATTGTTGGAGTATTAATGCTGGTTGAAAGGCTGAGCGGAGTATTGTTACCTTTCTTTCTGGCATGGCTCATTGCTTATTTAATTTATCCGTTAGTCAAACTTTTCCAATACAGGTTACGTTTAAAAAGCCGGGTACTTTCTATCTTTTGTGCATTATTCTCCATTACAATAGTTGGAGTTACCGCTTTTTACTTTCTGGTACCTCCACTGTTAGAAGAATTTGGAAAAGTGAAAGATCTTTTGGTCATGTACTTCACCCATGGTATAGCCGACAATTCAAATGTGCCGAAAAGCCTTGCCGATTTTATTCAGGAAAATATAGACATGAATGCCTTGAGCCGTATTCTCAGCGAAGAAAATATAGTCAACGCTGTAAAGAGTACAGTGCCTAAGCTTTGGATGCTGTTATCTGAATCTATAAACTTCTTATTTAGTATTCTGGCGTCTTTTATCATCCTATTATATGTAGTGTTCATCTTATTGGATTACGAGTCTATTGCCGAAGGCTGGATACACTTACTACCTGCTAAATATCGTACTTTCACTACCAACCTCATTAAAGATGTCCAGAATGGTATGAATACTTATTTCCGTGGGCAAGCCCTCGTGGCTCTCTGTGTAGGTATATTATTCAGTATCGGTTTTCTCATTATAGATTTTCCAATGGCTATCGGATTAGGGTTATTTATCGGTGCTTTAAACATGGTCCCCTATCTTCAGATTATTGGTTTCCTGCCTACGATCATGTTAGCCATTCTTAAAGCGGCCGATACCGGACAGAATTTCTGGATAATCATTGCTTCGGCCTCAGCTGTATTTATAGTTGTTCAAATTATCCAGGATACATTTATTGTTCCCAAAATTATGGGAAAGATAACCGGATTAAATCCTGCCATTATTCTACTCTCACTTTCTATTTGGGGATCATTGATGGGAATGTTAGGTATGATTATAGCACTCCCACTAACAACATTGATGCTCTCTTATTATCAACGTTTCATTATTAACAGAGAAAGAATAAGTGAATCAAATCTGGAATATACTGAGGATCAGCAACGTGAAGAAGAAATTGAAAAATAGTACAAACTTTTTTATAGCTTTTGCTTGCAAATATAAAAAAAGTCACTACCTTTGCACCCGCAATCAGGAAATAACTGATTTGCAACAAGGATTGATTCGCTAGCTCAGCAGGTAGAGCACAACACTTTTAATGTTGGGGTCCTGGGTTCGAGCCCCAGGCGGATCACCAAGGAAAGATGGAAATCGAAGAAAATCCCTGATAACCAACA
>NZ_CATJGZ010000135.1:0-14220 GCF_949740115.1 Bacteroides sp. 41_26 | reverse complement strand
GGGGCGATTCAACTGAAAAGGAAAGCAGGACTAATTCTGCGTATAGGACTTCTGCCTAGAAAACGCAATAGGTCACCTGCTTCCCTTGGTTAACTTGTTTTAACTACAAAGATAATATTTCAACCTCTATTTATTATGATGCAAATCTAAAGGATTAACGCAGATTTTCGCAAATATAAAGGGATATTCCTAAAATAAGAAAATTAAAGGCAACTAATTCATTGCGAGTTAGTTGCCTTTTTTGTATCTTTAAGCAGGGATATTCAGTAAATGTCCCTATAAAAGAGAGAATATCAGCACTTTAATCTGCGTTTTATCCGGATAATAGCACTCTGTGGAACTCTGTGTTACTCTGTGGTAAACCCGTATTCATCATTATTCATATCGCATTGAACTCGCAGGATTAATCTTTGTAATCAGATAAGAAGGACCTAACAGCATCAATACAGAGGCAAACAACGTACCCATATTAATCAACAGAAATAATCCGATATTAAAAGAGACGGGAACAGAATCTACATAATAACTTTCCGGATCGAGTTTCAAGATATGGAACTGGGATTGCAATACACAAAACAGCAATCCAATAGCATTTCCCCAAATCATTCCTTTACCAATCAGAAAGACAGAGAACCAAAGAAAAACCTTACGAATGGTGAAATTATTGGCTCCTAAAGCCTTCAGGATACCAATCATATTGGTACGTTCAATGATAATAATCAGTAAACCGGAAATCATAGTAAACCCGGCTACACCTACCATTAAAATAAGAATTACCCACACGTTGAGATCAAGTAATCCAAGCCATTCAAATATCTGAGGATTAAGCTGCTCTATATTCTGTACAAAGTAAACGCCCCCATATTTATCAGCGCGGTTATCCGTACTCTCTGCCACTTCATAAGTAATGCTTTCCAACCTGTCATAATCATTGACCTGCAACTCTGCACCACTTACCTGTTCCGATTTCCAATTGTTCAGACGATTCACTGTGTACAAATCCGTCAATAGAAACAGATTATCATACTCAGAAAAATTGGTCTGATAAATCCCTTTGATAGTCAACGGCCGAACACGAACATTATCCTGTATATAATAAGTATATATCTTATCACCCAGTTTCAACTTCAACTTATCAGAAAGTGCTTTAGATATGACAACCTGGTTGGTTGCAACCGAATCACTAAATGCAGGAATCTCCCCCTCAACCAGGTTACTACGAAAAAAAGAAGCATCAAACTCAGGTCCCACTCCTTTCAGAACCATTCCCTGAAAAGCATCATCCGTCTTAATCATTCCCGGCTTTGTAGAGTAACGTTGCACATGCTTCACATCCGGATAAGCAGAAAGCGCAGCCATCATACTATCACTCACCACAATAGGATGTGTTTCAAAGGAACGGACAGCATCAAAATTACTGATCTGAATATGCGATCCGAAACCGGTAACCTTATTACGAACCTCTCCCTTAAAACCAATGACCACTGCCACCGTAATAATCATCACCGCCAAACCAATAGCAATCCCCACCATAGCGATGAGAACAGCCGGACGTGATACCTGCTTTCCGCCATCGGTATCACGATAAAGGCGACGGGCGATGAAAAGGGATAAAGACATAGAAAAAAGTGATTAGTAAGTTAGTGATAAGTGATTAGTAAGTTAATGAGTAGTGATAAGTGATTATATTATAATCCGCATGGTACTGATCACTTATCACTAAATCCGCTTATCACTAAATCACCTTTCCCGGATATGCCTCCAAAGCCTTTTGCAACACAAAGAGGGCACGATTCAAATCTTCTTTTTTGAGCACATAGGCTATACGGACCTGATTTATTCCCGCACCGGGAGTAGTATAAAAGCCGGAAGCAGGAGCCATAAATACTGTCTGACCTTCATACTCAAAATCAGAAAGGCACCATGCACAGAATTTATCCGAGTCATCTACCGGCAACTTAGCTACCGTATAAAATGCTCCCATCGGAATGGGAGAATATACCCCCGGAATACGATTTAATCCGTCAATCAGACATTTACGGCGTTCTACATATTCGTCATACGTATCACGCAGATAATCCTCATTGGCTTCAAGTGAAGCCTCAGCAGCAATCTGGCCAATCAATGGAGGACTCAGACGAGCCTGGCAGAATTTCATAACAGCATCACGTATTTCTTTGTTCTTCGTAATCAAAGCACCGATACGAATACCACATTCCGAATAACGTTTTGACACTGAATCAATCAATACTACATTATTCTCTATTCCTTCAAGATGACAAGCAGATATATAAGGAGAACCGGTATAGATAAACTCACGATATACCTCATCCGAGAAAAGAAACAAGTCATATTTCTTCACCAAATCACGAATCTGGTTCATCTCCCGACGACTATACAAATACCCTGTCGGATTGTTCGGATTACAAATAAGAATGGCCTTCGTACGTTCATTGATCAACTCTTCAAACTTTTCTACTTTAGGCAATGAAAAGCCCTCTTCGATAGTAGTAGCAATCGTACGAATCTTTGCTCCGGCAGAAATGGCAAATGCCATATAGTTAGCATAAGCCGGTTCGGGAACAATGATTTCATCCCCCGGATTCAAGCAAGAGAGAAACGAAAAAAGTACAGCTTCCGAACCTCCGGAAGTTATGATTATATCGTCTGCAGTAAGATTGATATTAAACTTCTGATAGTATCCCACCAGCTTCTCGCGATAACTGCGATATCCGGCACTTGGACTGTATTCCAACACTTTACGATCAATATTGCGTATCGCATCAATCGCGACCTGAGGAGTGGGCAGGTCTGGCTGTCCGATATTCAGGTGAAACACATGAACCCCTCTTTGCTTGGCTGCATCAGCCAAAGGAGCCAGCTTTCTGATAGGAGATGCAGGCATCTCGTTTCCGCGAATGGAGATTGTTGGCATAAGGCAATTTACAATTTATATATTTACAATTCACTTTTTTTATTAGAAGGGGCAAATGTACACAATAAATCGGATACAGAGACATAAAAACTTTAAAAACCTTATCAAGGTTAAAAACGTTATGGTATTATGAAAAGAAAGCTATACATTTGTCATATATGAAACCTAAAACAATACCATAATGACCATAAACCTCATCACATTCGCATCATTACTACACAAACAATCTTCGATACGTAGTTCGCACGAAGCAATTCTAAGCGAATTAGAGAAATACTTCACTGTACGGTTTGTTAATTATGAAGATATTGACAAACTCAGCAATGACGATTTTAAAATAATATTCATTGCCACCGGAGGAGTAGAAAGACTGGTCATACAGCACTTCGAATCTCTTCCCCGTCCTGCTGTAATCCTTGCAGATGGCATGCAAAACTCACTTGCCGCTGCACTTGAGGTATCTTCCTGGCTTCGCAACCGGGGAATGAAAAGCGAGATTCTGCATGGTGAACTCACCTCTATTATCAAACGTGTACATATCCTATATAATAACTTTCAGGCACAGCGTTCACTTTTTGGTGTCCGTATCGGTGTGATTGGCAGTCCCTCTTCCTGGCTAGTAGCAAGCAATGTAGATTATCTGCTGGCCAAACGCCGATGGGGAGTAGAGTACATTGATATACCATTGGAGCGGGTGTATAAAATCTATGACCGTATCACCGACAATGAGGTAGGAGCCTCCTGTGCTGCTGTTGCCTCACAAGCATTGGCCTGCCGGGAAGGAACTCCGGAAGATATGCTCAAAGCGATGCGCCTCTACCGCGCTATCAAAAGGGTATGCAAAGAAGAGAAACTAAGTGCCGTCACATTGAGTTGTTTTAAGATGATAGAACAAACAGGTGCCACCGGTTGCCTGGCATTAGCAATGTTGAATGATGAAGGTATCCTTGCCGGATGTGAAGGTGATCTGCAATCTATATTTACTCTTCTCACAGCAAAAGCATTGACCGGAAAGGTTGGGTTCATGGCAAATCCTTCGATGATTAATACCCGCACCAATGAATTGATTCTGGCTCATTGTACCATAGGTTTAAAACAAACAGAAAAATATATTATTCGCAACCACTTTGAAACAGAGAGCGGAATCGGTATTCAGGGATTACTACCAACAGGAGATGTTACCATTGTGAAATGTGGCGGTGAATGTCTGGACGAATATTATCTGTCAACAGGTACACTAACGGAAAATACGAACTTCATCAATATGTGCCGTACGCAGGTACGAATAAAGATGAACACTCCTGCCGAATATTTCCTGAAAAATCCACTGGGCAATCATCACATCCTGATACAGGGCAACTATGAAGTCTTATTAAATGAATTCCTGCAGGCAAATACATGTAAAAGAACAGAATAACTGAAACCTCCCATAATAATATATGTAATGCCCCATTAGAATATACCTAATGGGGCATTACATATATTGGCATTTTATTTACAAAATACTACATTCCACCCATTCGCCTTCATGCATTTCCATTACAGTTTTAAATCCGGCCTGCTTCAATGCCTTCAAGGCTTCCGGACGTCCGGCATTGATCTTTTCGGGATAATGGGCATCACTGTTTACCATCACCCGGATACCCAATTCTTTCAACAAAGGAAAATAACGTTCATTTGGGAAAAATGTACCGTATAGATGATAAGCTTTAGAGTTAATCTCTACCATATAACCATAACGGGCAATCGTTGTGAAATAATCACGCATCAGGTTTTCATACCACAGTTCATCCAACAAACCGGGACGATAGGAAGCCGCATTATAATGCATCTTATCCGCATGCCCCAAAATATCAAAACCTCCTAACTCCATCATACGGAGTTGGCGATCATAATAGAGACAGATCACCCGGTCAAGGTCACCATGAAAGTGCTCATCCACTATCTTACGAAACACAGGAGGAGCTACATCAATATCCACAACTTCTCCCTTATCATTATATAACAAATGCACAGAACCGATGCGATAGTCAAGAGGCAACTTACGGAAACGAGCTATCGAAGGATTACTCTCCTCATTCAAATAATCAATTTCGAGACCGGAATAGAATTCGATCTTGCCTGCATACTTCTCTTTCACCCGGCGGAACTCAGCCAGATAATCTTCCATTTGATCCCATTCCATGGTCCACGCAGTAGGGAAAGGAAGCGGTGCATGAGAAGAAATACCATACGATGTAAATCCTTCAGCAATTGCAAAACGGATAAATGCATCCATATCAGCACGCCCGTCACAATACAGGCAATGACTGTGATAGTTTGTCAGATTCATGATTCTATTTCGCTTAATTCCAACCAACGCATTGTTTTCTCATCAATCAAATCATTCACTTCGGGCAGACGTTTAGACTTTTCGGTTAATTCATCTACCGAAAGCGTACCGCTACATAACTGCTCTTCAATCGCTGCTTTTTCAGCTTCCAGTCCGGCTATCTCTTTCTCCAGTTGTTCAAACTCCCGTTTTTCCTTGAAACTCATTTTACGTTTCTCATTCAGGCGAACACGGGCTGTCTTCTCTTCCTGTGGCTTTTCAGCCTCTTTCTCCCGCTGCGCTTTGGCTTCTTTCCAGTCACGATAATCACTGTAATTACCCGGGAAATCCCGAATATCCGCTTGCCCGTTAAACACCAGAAGATGATCTACCACCTTATCCATAAAATAACGGTCATGGGATACGACTATGACACATCCTTTGAAATTCTGAAGATATTCTTCAAGCACATTCAACGTGATAATATCGAGGTCATTGGTAGGTTCGTCCAATACGAGGAAGTTCGGATTACGCATCAGCACTGTACAAAGATAAAGGCGACGACGCTCTCCCCCACTCAGTTTATAAACATAACTATGCTGTGTCTCGGGCGTAAAGAGAAAATGTTGCAGAAACTGCGAAGCTGTCAGCTTCTTACCGTTACCAAGTTCTATGACTTCGGCAATGTCCTGCACAACATCAATCACTTTCATCTGTTCGTCAAACTGGAGCCCATCCTGCGAATAATATCCAAAACGAACGGTCTCACCTATATCTATCGTACCACTGTCCGGTTGTACCTGCCCCATCAGCATCTTGATAAAAGTAGATTTACCCGTCCCGTTATTACCAACAATACCCATCTTTTCATACCGGGCAAAGATATAAGAGAAATCTTCCAGTATCTTCAAATCACCGAAACTCTTGTATAAATGATCGGCCTCAAAGATCTTACTACCAATATAAGATGCTTTTACGTCCAACTTTACATTATCATTATTAAAGCGCTGTTTAGCCACTTTTTCTATTTCATAGAAAGCGTCCTGACGATATTTTGCCTTGTGCGCACGAGCCTGTGGCATTCGTCTCATCCAGTCAAGTTCCGTACGATAAAGATTATTGGCACGTTCAATTTCTACATTCGTAGCCTCAATACGTTCCTGCCGCTTCTCCAGATAATAACTGTAGTTTCCTTTATATTGATACACCTGACGATTGTCTATTTCTATAATTTCAGAGCAGACCCGATCCAGAAAATAACGGTCATGCGTTACCATCAACAAACTAAGGTTGGTACGACGCAGATACTCTTCGAGCCATTCCGTCATATCGAGATCGAGGTGATTGGTAGGCTCATCCAGAATCAGCAGATCAGGCTCAGTGATTAAAGCATTTGCCAAAGCTACCCGTTTAAGCTGTCCACCCGAAAGATGCTTCACCTGCTGATCGAAATTACGGATTTTCAATTGCGAAAGAATCTGCTTGGCTTTTTGCTCATATTCCCATGCCTTTTCATGATCCATACGAACCAACAGATCTTCCAGTCCCGGATGTCCCTCTGTCTCCATACAGCGTTCATATTCTTTGATCAGTTCTACCACACTGTTACCATGATGAAAACAGGCTTCCAGTACGGTAAGTTCTTCAGGATATTTAGGATCTTGTTCCAGGTAATCGACACGGAGGTCACGACGAAATACAATATTCCCGCTATCATATCCCTCCTTCCCGGAGATTATATTCAATAACGTAGTCTTTCCTGTTCCGTTTTTAGCTATCAAGCCAATACGTTGTCCTTCGGCAATGCCAAAAGATATATTTTCAAATAAAACTAAATCTCCGAAAGATTTAGTAAGGTTATCTATCTGTAAATAAGGATTCATTTTTTTAGCGATTAGTGATTAATGATTAGTGATAAGCAAAGATTTCTCTCTCAGCGCAGCCCACTAATCACTCATCGCTAACAGATCACTTATCACTAATTTATACGTTTCCCCTGCCTTTACCCTGCTCCACAAAAGTTTCATAGGATCAATCAGTTTTCCATCTTTATACTGCAACACCGGCACTTCCCGGTTACCATCAATCAATGTCATCCATTCCAAACCTTCTATTTCATTGGTTAGTATAGTACAAACAGTAATGCCAATAGCCAGCCAATCTTCTTTCTTTTTACCGATCACACCACTGTCAATCACCTGCTGGAGTTTAGGTAAATCTTCCTCCAATCCTTGAAAATCCTTCTTCAATTGTTTCTTTACGGTGTTTACTGTCCATTCATATCCTTCATTAATGACATAAACCTCAGACAAACGCACAGGTATTACTTCCGCCGGATATTTCTGCCCGTCTTTACGGATATCCAGCGTGGCAATCACTTCTTCCGCTTCCTTCACTTCGCCCCCTTTGGGTACGGTGAAAGAACATTCAAAGGCTACATTATCTATACCGGTTATCCACAGATGAGTAGTATAGTAAGCTCCTTCTTCCTGAAACATTTCTTTACTATATGCACATTCCAACCTGCCAACTTTCACCAGTGAAGCCGAAGGATTATCTTTTAATTCCTGTTTTACGGCCTCTCTTCCATAATTTACACTACCACGCGCAGCAGCATCCGCTTTGAAAGCCGAAATTCGGAAATTCCCTGTCCATACGTCGGGATTATAAAAAAGAAAGGAACCCTCACCATCTTCAAACTCACTCCAGGTTGAAGGATAAATCATAGTAAACCAAGCTCCCGGAGAGATAAATTTCTTACCTTGTATCATACTTATTCTGACTTTTTCTTTTGTGCAATAGATAATATTCCGACAAAAATAACACTCCAAAAGCGGATATGCAAAAAACAATAAACAATAAATGTTGTCTCATTTGTTTTTCCTTCACAGAACTCTTATCTTCGGCAACAAATACAATAAATTAAAAGTAGGAAGAATATGAAAACATTCGCAGTGCTCATTGCCCTATGGTTAGGGGGAATCGTATCGTTATCAGCTCAGGAACCGGACGTAAACGCCCGCTATATTGAAGTTACCGGAAGCTCCGAAGTAGAAATCATTCCCGATGAAATTCATTTTATGATTACTATAAAAGAATTCTGGCAGGAAGAGTTCGAAGCAAAAAGCAAACCGGAAGATTACAAGACGAAAGTCCCCATAACAGAAATTGAACGTTACCTGATGAACGCTTTAAAGCGTGCCGGCATCCCCCAAACAGATATTCAGACCCAGGAAGTAGGAGACTATTGGCGTGAACAGGGAAAAGATTTTCTGATAGCCAAGAGATTTGATATAAAACTACAGAATTTCGGGCAGATAGACCGGATTATAAAGTATGTCGATACCAGAGGAATTCAGTCGATGAACATTGGTGAACTAAAGAACAAAGACATGCAGGAGTATCGTGCAAAAGGGAAGATAGAAGCCTTAAAAGCTGCACGGCAGAAAGCCGCTTATCTGGTAGAGTCTTTGGGACAGAAACTCGGAAATGTTCTTCGGATCATAGAACCGGAAGACAGAAACTACTATCATTTCCAACCGCAGTCCGCCATGAGCAATGTTGCCTTACAAAGTAATGATAGCAATCCGGAGAATTTTAAAACAATCAAGCTGAGATATCAAATGACAGCACGTTTCGAAATACTCTCCGCCCAATAACTCAAGGCCAGCCGATAGGACCATTTCTACTTTCCTATCGGCTGGATCTTTCTTCGTACGTCTTTTGATATTTCAAGAAACATATAATTCAGCCTGCCGGAGTGAATTCCTTTTTCATTCTCCTTGTACTTCTTATTCGCATACTGCTTCGACTTCTCAAAAGTAAGCAACGACATTTGATTCTGTGACTTGCCTACCATGGTAGAATCCAGTTGTTCATCCGGGAAGAAATCATCCAAATCAACATCACCAATCATTGTAGTCTCCAGAAAATTCATCTCTTTATGAGAGTTATCTGTATAATAGCCCACAAACATATGCCCCGGCGTACGTACCAGAATAGGATCAATATTAATGGCACGAAGCAAAGAAGCAAACAATACACTCCCATCCACACAGTTTATCTGCGAAGACTCCAATGCATCATCAAACGTGCGTACCCGCTGCGAAAAAACCACATTGCTCGAAAGGCTGGTATTAGAAACCGAACTGTAACGAAAATTACGCTTCTGAAGCACATTCCAAAGAGCATATACCTGCTTGTCTACCGCGCCGGCTGTTGTATTCTGATACCCTAAAAAGCGATTTACAATACGGGTATTCAGTGCTTCGCGCAGCAGTTTATCAATCATCGGATTTTCTTCATTGACATAAGCTGCAAAAAAGATGCCGGTATCATGGAATTTTGTTCCATTAGTGACATACCCCAACAGGCACTCATTGACGCTACGTACCGAAAACGTTCGTACCCGTTGTCCCATATCTTCACCATTCATCTCTACTGTAATAGCCACACTGACCGGTTCTGCCTGCACATTATTTTTCAGTGCTTCATAATTCCAGATAATATCAGGATAGATCGTGTACTCTTTTCGTGGTTTCTCAAGAATGAATTCAGACACGGAACGTGAAAAGAAAGGAGTCTCGGCCACTTCAATGCGCACCCGGCTATAAGCCGAGCGGGATTTTACTCTTATAGCAATACACGATTTCGGATTGCCTATATAAAGAGAATCAGACGGTTCAATAACCTGTGCATCCGTCGTAGCTACGGACAAGATGGCAGAAGGGAAAATATTCCCACCCAAATCATCCATTATTTCAAAGCCGGAATGAAAAGAAGTACATTTGTATATAGACATACCGCTCACAATGATAAGCAATATGGCAATAACACCCAGCACCTCTCGTTTCCGCTGTTTCAAATCTATTTTCATCATTTTGTCTTCCGTTTGTTTAGATATAACAAAGATAGTTCTTTTTTGTTGGAAAACAGAAAGTCGTAACGCAATTGTAATACGTGTTTCACTCCGTCGTAACAAAAAGGTCTCACCTTTGCAACGAAATAAAATAAAGATTATATTTGTAATATGAATAATATGCCTGTTGGTTGCATTATCTTCTTTTAATTGGCATATTATCATATTGGCACATTAAATAATTATTAAATTATGAACGATTACCGCATTTTAGTTGTCGACGACGAAGAAGATCTCTGTGAGATTCTGAAATTCAATCTTGAAAATGAAGGATACGAAGTAGACACGGCCAATTCTGCCGAAGAAGCTCTGAAAATGGACATCAGCAGTTATAACCTGCTACTATTGGATGTGATGATGGGAGAAATCTCAGGATTCAAGATGGCTAATATGCTGAAAAAAGATAAGAAAACAGCCCACGTGCCTATTATCTTTATCACAGCCAAAGATACGGAGAACGATACGGTTACCGGATTTAATCTCGGAGCAGACGATTATATCTCCAAGCCTTTTTCTTTGCGTGAAGTGATAGCCCGCGTCAAAGCTGTATTACGCCGCACTGCTACTGTAGAAACAGAAAAAGCACCGGAACAGATCACTTACCAAACCCTAACTATCGACATCACCAAAAAGAAAGTAAGTATAGATGATGAAGAAGTAGCATTAACAAAAAAAGAATTTGAAATTCTCTTTCTGTTATTACAAAACAAAGGTCGCGTATTCTCCCGCGAGGATATCTTAGCCCGGATATGGAGTGATGAGGTATATGTACTCGATCGTACTATTGATGTCAATATCACCCGACTGCGTAAAAAAATAGGTATCTATGGCAAGCGGATTGTAACCCGCTTAGGATATGGGTACTGCTTTGAAACAGAATAAAATAATAATGTGTCAATATAATAATGTGCCAATATGCTAATGTGCCAATGTGCCAATGGGCTGCGCTGTCATGCTACCAATATGCCAATATGCTAATGGGCCAATGGGCTGCGCTGTCATGCTGCATAGCAATTGGCATATTGGCACATTGGCCTATTAGCACATTATTTAATAATTATTTATCATGAATCTACCTGTCAATCAAAAACATTTTCTCTCTTTCAGCCGAAAGCTCTTTCTTTCGGTCATCTCTTTGTTTCTGGTCTTTGCAGCCTGCTTTATAGCCTACCAGTATCAACGTGAAAAAGAGTATAAGGTAGAACTCCTGCATTCACAATTACAGGACTATAATGCCCGTTTGCATGAGAAGATCCCTACTTCTTCCTCTATGCAGAAGGAGTTGAATGACTATATCAGTAGTCATGCTTTGAAAGACCTTCGTGTGACGGTTATTAATTTGGATGGAAATGTACTTTATGACAGCTATGAAAAAAACAACTCCCGGTTTGAAAACCATATTAATCGTCCGGAAGTGGCAAAATCTCTAACGGCAGGCAATGGCTTTGATGTACGGCGCACCTCCGAAACTACAGGTACACCTTATTTTTATTCCGCCACTCTCTACAAAGATTATATTATACGATCTGCCTTACCTTATAATGTCAGTCTGATAAACAACCTGAAAGCGGATTCACATTATATATGGTTTACTGCTATTGTAACTTTATTGCTGGTTATTATCTTCTATAAATTCACCAATAAGTTAGGAACCTCTATCAGCCAACTGAGAGAATTTGCTATGCGGGCAGACCGGAATGAACCTATTGAAATGGCTATGCAATCGGCCTTCCCCCATAACGAATTGGGAGAAATATCCCAACACATCATTCAGATATACAAACGTCTGCACGAGACCAAAGAGGCTCTTTACATTGAGCGTGAGAAGCTAATCACTCACCTTCAGATTTCCCATGAAGGATTAGGGGTATTTAATAAAGACAAGAAAGAGATATTAGTAAATAACCTGTTTACACAATACAGCAACCTTATTTCGGACTCTAATCTTGAGACGGCTGAGGAGGTATTTACTATCAGTGAGCTGAAAGAGATCACAGACTTCATCAATAAAGCTCCCAAACGCCCATCCGGTAAGGAAGAGAAACGAATGTCCATCACCATTAACAAAAACGGTAAAAACTTTATCGTAGAATGTATCATCTTCCAGGATATGAGTTTTGAAATAAGTATTAATGATGTCACTTTGGAAGAGGAACAGGTACGTTTGAAACGTCAACTGACTCAGAACATTGCTCATGAGTTAAAGACACCTGTCAGTAGTATTCAGGGATATCTGGAAACAATTGTCAGCAATGACAATATCCCGCGTGACAAGATGAACGTGTTCTTAGAAAGATGTTATGCACAAAGTAACCGCCTCAGCCGACTGCTACGTGACATCTCAGTACTGACCCGCATGGATGAAGCAGCCAATATGATAGATATGGAAAAGGTAAATATCAGTATATTGGTGACCAATATCGTCAATGAAGTATCGTTGGAATTAGAAGAGAAACACATTACAGTAGTCAACTCTTTGAAAAAAGACATTCAAGTACGCGGCAATTACTCCCTACTCTACTCTATTTTCCGTAATCTAATGGATAATGCCATTGCTTATGCAGGGAGTGACATTCATATCCATATCAACTGTTTCCGTGAAGACGAGAACTTCTACTATTTCAGTTTTGCAGATACCGGTATAGGTGTCTCTCCCGAGCACTTGAACCGTTTGTTCGAACGCTTCTACCGGGTTGACAAAGGACGCTCACGCAAATTAGGCGGAACAGGGTTAGGACTTGCTATTGTGAAGAATGCAGTGATTATTCACGGAGGAAGTATTTCAGCGAAAAACAACCAAGGCGGAGGACTGGAATTTGTGTTTACATTGGCAAAAGAGAAATAAGAAAAAATTGCGTGGCTCTTAACACATGTACTTTTGAATCGATCCTTCTCCCCAAAAAGTATCCTCCAACAACAAAAGGATTAGCTATATGCATACTATAGATTATCACATTTACAATTATTGTAAATATAATAATTATAATTTAGATAAAGAGAGGTAATTGGAAGAATTATATTATATCAAGAAATGTAAACGGAAATATTTCCTCATAAACAAGATGTACGTTCCACTTAGGATAAGTATGCTCCCTAACAAATACCAATAGCTATATTCCTGAAAATAGAAATATCCTGCTATTACCAATGCCTGTACTATCATATAAACAGAAGAAACTACCACATGAGGTACCTTCAGTTCATTTGCCATAATCTGATACAGATGTTTCCGATGCGGCAAACCAATATTCTCATGAAGCATCAGACGATGAATAATGGTAAGTACACTATCTACCCCATACACAACTAACAGTACAATCCAACTGAAATCCTCCGTCTTGATTATCAGCTTACCGATAAGAAACAAAATGATAAATGCTATACTCACCGAACCTACATCACCGGCAAAACACTTCGCACACTTTCGGAAATTAAAGAAATTGAAGACCAGTACGGAACAAAGAACAGTAACAATCAATTCTTGTTCCACAAAAGAAACAATCTCTCTGTTTATATAGGCAAGAGCTACTAAAATAATCAGAGAGTATCCGCCTGTGATACCATTAATACCATCCATAAAGTTATAAGCATTAATGATACCGGTACATATTATTAACGCGACAAGGATTGTCCACCAAGGAAGAGCAAACAATCCCCATTGATAGAACATCAAAGCCATAGCGGAGAAATGAAACACCAATCGCAATACCTGAGAAGTAGAACGGATATCATCTACAAAACTAATAAAAGTGATCAGTGTCAGGGCAAGCATGAACCAGGGATATTCGAAATGGTTCGTGAAGAAATAGGCTAATACACCAAAATAGAAGATGATCCCCCCACCCCGTAAAGTGATCCGGGTATGTGAACTGCGTTCATTGGGTTTGTCGATGATATTACATTTATCAGCAATACGGAAATAAAAAAGTTCTGCCAGGAAAAGCAGAACTAAGACTATTAAATAATACATTATTCGTTTTTATTAATCAGATAAAACCACAGTTGGAGGCCACTAAAGATTAAAATAACAAGAGCAAGCAAACCTCCTATAACTCC
>NZ_CATJGZ010000134.1:0-2482 GCF_949740115.1 Bacteroides sp. 41_26 | reverse complement strand
ACATTCTTGCAGGCTTCCGTTCCACCGCCATCCGAAGAAAAATAGAAGGTTTTTGCCGGCTTCCCCTGATACCAGGCCCGCAATCCTTCGGTCTCCCGCACTGCCTGCGCCGTACGGTCGTTGGCATCCGCCATACCGAAATACACCTGACAATGGGTGGTGGAGCAGATATCAAAGCCATAGGAATCGTGCCGCCCTAAATTATCTTCATAGTAGCTTCTGGCGCACACAGCCTGTGCTTTCAACGCTTCCAGCGGCCAGCTCGGACTCATCTCATGGGAGATGACGCTATCGGTATATTCCCCCAGGCTTAAAAGATTGGAAACAACAAGGTCACCGCCCCCCACACGCTGAAACTGAAAAATGCCATAGTATTTCAGCTTTCTGAAATAGGTGGTGGCTTTCTCCGTTTCCTCCCTTCCCGGTGCCACAGCCAAAGAAAGCATCTCGCCCCCGTCAAACTGGAAAAGGACCTCTGCTGTCCCTGTTTTGACCACCGATACACCGTAAGAGCTGGTACCAACCACCTCTCCGCCAAGACTCTCCGCCGCAGCTTGCGCCTCGTTCTGGGTCAGATACGCCCCTTGCCGCAGCTGCCACGCTCCGTTGATCCAGGCCGGGAACCCTCCCATCTCCTTTGCAGCTTCAAGAACGGTCTCAAATGTGGGCTCTTCCTCGCCCAGTGGCAGCCGCACATGATAACACCCTACCCCAATATCGGAAGTAATGGCATTGGAATAGCTTTTCAATGCCCCGTCAGGGTCATAGGTCGTATCAACACCATACCATACATTCTGGGTTTTTACCACCGAGATATTTTTTTCGTCCGTGTACCCAAGAGAGTAAAAATTCCTTTCCCGGTCCAAATATCCAAAGCGATATCCCTTTCCCTCGCCATTGGCCAGGTTTGCACCGTCCAGAGCCGTTCCCTTGTATGCCAGCCCTACCAGTACCTTTATTTCATCCGATCCCTCCCCATACGCTGCAGGGAGCATAGCCAGCATCATCCACATGGCTAAAAGCGCCATCATCACTCTTCGTTTCATTGCCTGCTTTTATCTCCTTATATGAGGAATTTCTCCTGTGTAAAATCACTTACGACATTATAATACAAAAACCGCCTCAGGTAAAGAAAATGATTTTTTCTTTTTTCCGGCATATACATAAACTTATCAGGAGGTCGATGCTATGAATAAATGGAATGTAGGCGTGGTAGGCTGCACAGGAATGGTTGGGCAACGGTTTTTGACCTTACTGGAAAACCATCCCTGGTTCACCGTTACCACATTGGCAGCAAGCTCCCGCAGCGCAGGAAAACCCTATCAGGAGGCGGTCCGGGGCCGGTGGAAAATGTCTGTTCCCATTCCCGAGTCCGTCAAAGACATGGTCGTTTATGACGCTGTTTCCGACCGGGCACAGATTATAGAACAGGTTGACTTCATCTTCTGTGCGGTGGATATGAAAAAGGATGATATCCGTGCGCTGGAGGAGTCCTACGCCCGGGCAGAGTGCCCCGTCGTATCCAACAACTCCGCCAACCGTTGGACCCCGGACGTTCCTATGGTGATCCCGGAAGTAAACCCCTCCCACCTGGAGATCATCCCCATGCAGCGCCAGCGTTTTGGAACAAAGAAGGGCTTTATCGCTGTCAAATCCAATTGTTCCATTCAAAGTTATGTACCTGCCCTTGCTCCCCTTCTGGACTTTGAACCGGAAAAGGTTTTGGTTTGTACCTATCAGGCCATCTCCGGCGCCGGCAGGACCTTTGATACCTGGCCGGAAATGGCGGACAATCTGATCCCCTACATCGGCGGCGAGGAGGAGAAAAGTGAGCAGGAACCCTTAAAAGTTTGGGGCACCCTGACTCCCGAAGGAATTCAGACCGCCAAATTCCCGTCTATCACTGCCCAGTGCTTCCGTGTTCCTGTCAGTGATGGACATATGGCGGCTGTGTTCACCACCTTTCGCCATACGCCTGACATATCGGTCATCAAAAAGCGTTGGGCTGAGTTCCAGGGCCTCCCGCAAAAACTCGCCCTTCCCTCCGCCCCTTCGCATCCGCTTTGCTATTTTGAAGAACCTGACCGTCCCCAGACTCGTTTGGACCGGGATTTGGAAAACGGCATGGCCATCTCCATCGGACGGCTCCGTCCTGACAGTCAGTACGATTATAAATTCGCCTGTTTGTCCCACAACACCCTGCGGGGAGCAGCCGGAGGAGGCGTTCTGCTGGCAGAGCTTCTCTGTGCCCAGGGCTACATGGATTAAGGAGGAATGTTATGCGAGAGCCTGTTTTTTGCGGTGCCTGTACCGCCATTGTCACGCCTTTTACTCCGGAAGGGGAAATCAATTACCCGGTCTTTGGGCAATTGCTGGATGAACAACTGCAAGGCGGCATTGACGCCATCTGTGTCTGCGGCACTACCGGAGAAAGTGCCACTATGACCCCGGAAGAACACAGAGAGGTGATTGAATACGCTGT
>NZ_CATJGZ010000133.1:0-14722 GCF_949740115.1 Bacteroides sp. 41_26 | reverse complement strand
GTAAACTCATTGCTGGATGAAAAGCTGAAAGCCAAACTTTATTCCAATATACCCAATCCTTTTAAGGAGCAGACTACCATTTCTTTCTTTATCCCCGAAGCATCTTCCAGAGCCAGTATCCATATCTATAATCTTCAAGGAAAACAGATTAAACAAATCAATATTGAGTCACGAGGAAATGGTTCAGTAACTATCAATGGCTATGAGTTGATTCCGGGAATGTATATGTATTCATTGATTGTAGATGGTAAAGAAGTTGATACGAAAAAGATGATATTAACCGAATAAATGTGAGGTAATTATGAATAGAATATTACAATTTACGATTTTCATGTTTTTGGGTACTTTATTGTATTCTCAAAATATAGTGATTGATGGGGTTGCCTTCTCAGCTGACGGAAAAACACTGATTAAGTATCAGGAAAGTAAAGTTGATAAAGAATACGTTGTTCCAGAGGGTACGGAAATAATAGATGTAAAAGCTTTTAATCAATCCGAATTTTTGTGCCATGTCATTTTACCTTCTACTTTAAAGGAAATAAGAGATAATGCCTTTTTTTATTGTTCTTCTTTGGTATCTGTGACTTGGAGTAACTTTCCGCTGTTGATAGGTAGAGATATTTTTTACGAGTCTCCAATACGTGAATTTTATGTATCGGATGGAGCAAATTGTGTGGTGGTAAATAATGTTCTTTTTTCTATGGATCAAAAAAGATTATTGCGTTATCCTCCGAAAAGAAAAAAATCACAAGAAGAATCTCAAAATACTACATATTTCACAGAATATGTAATTCCGGAAGGTACCGAAATAATAAATAGATTAGCGTTTGAAAGAGCTTTTCTGCATGAAGTAACTTTACCGTCAACTTTAAAGACAGTAGAAGAAGGTGCTTTCTGGGTAAAAGCTCGTATACCTGTCGGTAGAAATAATCAAGAAACCAATCGTAATAACGATTTTGATTGGGATTTAGAATATCGGAACATGGATTTGGTTGTTTGTAATGCAATTGTGCCTCCTGTACTGATTGGCAATCCATTTGCAAACCCATACTGGACAAGATTACATGTTCCTGAAGAGAGTTTCGATGCTTATTGCTATGCACCCGGCTGGACGAAGTTTAGGGATATAAATGGAAAAATAAATCTTGTATCAAAACAAAATGTTCCTGTAAAAACTACTAAAGTATGGTTGGAAGATTTTATTTTGAATGTAGTAAGTGAACACTATATCGAAAGAATAGATATATACAATCCAATGGGATTTTTATTGGTAAAACAAATAGTTGCTGGTAATTCTTGTTTTTGTGATATGAAAAAATCGTATTTATCGGGAATCTTAGTTTTGAGGATTATTTATGATGATAATTCTGAAGATATTTTCAAAATTTGTAAATAGTTGATGTTATGAATAAAATATTGTCGTTTATGATTTTCATATTTTGGGGTACTCTATTGTATTCTCAGAATGTAATGATTGATGGTGTCATATTTTCCGCTGATGGGAAAATATTGATTGAGTATCCTAGGGAGAGAATAGATGAAAAATATGTTGTTCCAGAAGGTACGGAAATTATTGGTGAGGAAGCTTTTTTAAGTACTACCTATTTACATGAGATAACTTTACCAATTTCATTGAAAGAAATAAGGGATGGTGCCTTTGCTGGATGTTCTGCTACTTGCATTGTTTGGTCGAATTTTCCTGCAATAATAGGTAAAGGTATTTTTGAATATTCACATATAAAAGAATTTAGATTATCAAATAATAATTTAGATTGTTCATTAATAGAAGGAGTTTTATTTTCTAAAGACAAGAGAGTATTACTTAAATATCCTCCCCAAAAAGATGGAGATTATTATATCGGGGAATATTCAATTCCTGAAGGAACTGAATTTGTAGAAGAAAGAGCATTTGAAAGTGCAACCTTACAACATGTCATATTACCCTCTACATTAAAAGAAATAGGCGATCATGCTTTTTGGGTTATTTCTCCTATTCCAACAAGAACTGATGATCCTTATTATCGAAGATTATGGAGAGTTACTTGCCGTACTATTACTCCTCCTCTTATTATTGGAGATCCGTTTGCGTATCCTCGTGCAATAGAGCTCTATGTACCAGATATTAGTTTTGATGTATATTATAATACTGTAGGTTGGAAAGAGTTTAAGACTATAAATGATGTAGAAACTCCTTCATCTTTAAAACTGATACTATCTCCTACTACTTTGAAAATAAGTTTGACTGATGGTTATTTGAATTTGACAAGTGAAAAAGAACTGTCGAGAGTAATGATCTATAATTTAAATGGTTTAGAAATAGCTGATTGTATTTTGAACGGTAATCACTATAGTGAAGAGGTACTTGATCAGACTCCAGAACTTTTTATATTGAAAGTGATCTATGCAGATGGTATTGAAGAGGTATTTAAATTATGTAAATAAGAATACATAGGGTATGAAAAAGATAATAGGAACTGTAATTGTGTTGTTGGTAAGTTGGACATTAAATGCTCAAATTAATGGTACGATAAGATGGGAAAGAGGTAGTGATTTTACTCTTCAATTAAATAATAGTTATACAGAGATAGGAACAGAGTCGGAGTACATAACTACTGTGGGGATGCCCCAAATTCCATTTTGTACTAAAACGTTTTTGGTACCTGTGAATGCAGAAGTCTCTTTGCGAATAGAGTCGGTAAGGAAGAATCTAATAACAAAGGATATAATGTTATATCCGGTTCAACCTCGCGTACCCATTGGTTTTGATATGGTAAATGATTGGGTGGAACCTGATTCTACTGTATATAATTCGTCTAATCCTTTTCCTGGTAAATATGCTGAAATAATCTCAGATCGGGAAGATTTTGGATATCATTTGGTCACAGTACGATTTTATCCATTAGAATATATTCCTAAAAAGAAAGAATTGTATTCGTGTGAAATATCTTTTTCTTTGATTTATTCTGCTGCTAAATCTCTTTTCTCTGCGCATACTGTGAAAAATCAATCTGAAATATTAAAACGTTTGGATAGAGATTATATCCATTCTATTGTAGATAATAAAGAAATGTTAGATAATTTCTTTCCAAATATTAAGCAACCTGCATCATTCGCTTCGGATAGGAGTTCGATTTCTTCGTTAGAATATAAATTACCGGAATATTTGATTATAACTAATGAAAATTTAAAAAGTGCATTTCAATTATTGGCTGATTGGAAAACGAAGAAAGGAGTGCCTACTATAATAGAGACTGTGGAGAATATTGTAGTTTCATATCCAGGAAGCGATTTACAAGAAAAAATTCGTAATTATTTAATTTACATGAGACGCAATTATGGATCGCTATTTGTACTATTGGGTGGAGATACGAATATAATTCCTGCGCGTGTGAAAAAATCGAGGGATGATAAGAATAAAGATTGGGTTGCCGTAGATTTCTATTATGCTTGCGTTGAAAATGGAAATTTTGATGGCAATGGAAATAATATATTTTTTGAATCTGGAGATTATAGTGAAGGTGAAGATTTAGGTTGGTCATTCAGATTAGGAAGAGCACCTGTTGAGAATTTGTCAGAAGCAGAAATTTTTGTAAATAAGATTATTCACTATGAAAAGGTTGATATGAATATTGATTATTCTTATATGAAGAATTCTATGGCTGCTGATGCTTTTATATCAAAAGATGAAGACAATATAGGTTCGTTATCTGATAGTGGAAGAAAGAATATTGCAAATTATTACAACAATACTGGACTTAATCGTTGGCTAATTTATGATCACTATAATTGTAATAATAATACTTCTGTTTGTAATGGCAGACATAATAATGATATATATATAGATACATCAAATAAGGGAGAAGAATTAAATAAGATTAATTTTATTGCTGCTTTACAAGATGGTGGAAATTCTGGTTTGAACCATTTTTATTTGATTTATCATATGGATCATTCATCAGCAGGAAGTATGGGTACTTCATCTAAAGATAAAAATGAGTCTGTGTCAAACTGGGATATTGATAATTTGCATAATGGATATTATTATAATATATTAATGTCGGGAGGTTGTTCGCCGGCAGATATTACAAAAGATTGCATTGTAGAGCATTTTTTGACTAATTCGAATGGAGGGGCGGTTGCAGTTTTTGGTAATACAGATTCTGGATATTCAAATGAGCATAAAACATTTGATATTTTTTTGAAGGAACTTTTTGCACAGAGTAGTGGATTTATTAATAGATATAGCCTGGCTGTCTTACACCAGAAAATAATGGATGATTATTTCAAAAAAGAATGGGATGGTTTTGCTAACAATTGTGCGTTCCACCTTTTTGGTGATCCCGAAATGCAAGTCTGGACCGATATTCCCAACACATTGAATGTTTCAATAACACCAGAATCTCTACAAACCGGAAATAATACTATAACAGTAGTTATAAATGGTTTACCACAAAATGATGTTGCAAAAATCTGCATTCAGAAAAAGGAAGAACTGTATATTGTGGATCAACTAACTAATGGAAGTCATACTATTAATGTACCTGTACAGACATTAGGAGTTGTGAATGTAACAGTCACTGCCCATAATTTCAGACCGGTTGAAAGAGATATTCAAGTATTGCAAAATGGTAATGAACCTGCTATAGCTGTTGAAGATCTAATTTACAATGACAAAGGGACTGGTGCGAGTATTGGAAATGGTGACGGGCAGTTGGATGCCGGAGAAACGATTGAATTGACTGTAAAACTGAGAAATACGGGAAACAGCGCATTAAATGGAGTAACAACATCTTTAGTAAGTACATCCGATGATATAGAGATCGTAAATGCTAATGCTACATTTGGGAATATTGCCGGTAATACTGTTGTGGGATCTGTTACTCCGTTCGTTTTCAAAATAAATAAAAACAGTGGGGAGCATTTGAGAAATAATTCCAGTGGAATAAACTTGAATCTACAAATATCAGTAAATGGTGAAACTACAACTCAACCGCTTAAGATAGATAATATATATGCTTCTGAAATAGAAATTGGTAATCAAAAAATTATCTGGACGAGTAATGGAAATACAACAATTGAGGCGGGAGAAACGGTGAAGATGAATATTGATTTAATGAATATTGGAAGGGCCGAAGCTACTGGATTGAAAGCCGTACTTATTTCAAACAATACACAGGCATCGTGTCCGTCTACACAAGTAGCTTATCCATCTATTCCTTTTACTGAGACAAAGACAAATACGATTGCTTTTCAATTTCAGACATCAAGTAGCTATACAGGGACATTGAATTTTACATTGCAGGTTAGTAATAAATATGGAAAGACTTGGAATTTCTCAGTAAACCCACTGTTGAGGCCTGCTGCTATAGATGTGTCAACTATAAAAACTCAATCTGGTAATACTTCGATAAATGTGTATTGGCCATCTATGGGTGATAAGATAAGTTATAATATATACCGTAGTGATAATGGAGAAAATGGAACATACAGAAAGCTGAATAAATTTCCTTTGACTGCTGCTTATTATTTAGATGAAAATCTTACCGGACGAACCGTATTTCATTATAAAGTTGCGGCAGTTTCTGCTAATGGGAATGAAAGTAACTGGTGTACAGCTTACCGGGCGTGGACTTCGTATCCGGTGGTTAGTCCGTTCCCAAGACGAATTACTACCGGTACTTATTCATCTGAATCTTGTCCCAATATTGCAGATGTAGATAATGATGGTAAGCAAGAAATATTCTGGATTTATGATTCCCGGTGGAATGACCGTACCAGCTATTTGATGGGATTCCGTCCTACAGGTGAGGAATTGTTTGATATTGATGGAAATGTGACTACAGTAAGTGGGTTTGCGAAATCGCCAATAATGATGAAAGGACAAGTTGCTTTCGGAGATTTAGCTGGGAATGGAGAACAAAATATAGTCGTATCTACGTGGGAGAATAAGGATGGAAATAAAAACGCAGTTTATTGTTATTCTCCATTTGATAAGGATGGTGATCATAAACCGGATTTACTATGGGAGAAGAAAATTCCGTATTCAATGCATCAAAGTCCGGTGATAGCTAATCTGGATGGGAGTTCGGATGGTACAATGGAAGTTCTTATTAAATCGCACCAAACTTCTGATATTTTTATTCTGGATCATAATGGTAAGGAGTTAAGACGATTGAATCCGAATGTTACTGATGATAGAAATCGTAATTATTCCGCTTTGACAGTTGCTGATCTTGATGATGACGGGCAGATGGAAATTATAGCTTCGTATGATTCTTTGGGTATTTATATTTGGCGACAAGATGGAACACCTTTTACTACCAATCCATTTTGGGGAGCAGGAAATCTTCATTTGTCTTCTGCACCTGTGGTGTGTGATTTGAATGAAGATGGAAAAAAAGAACTGGTTTTTTCTCAATGCAATATAGCTGTTAGTCATGTTTATGCCATAAGTTTGGAAGGAGATAAGAAAGTTTCCGGTTGGGATGAGAGTCAGACAGTTCCTTATACAACTTCCTATACGTTAGATCATAGTCTAGCGGTAGGCGATATAAATAATGATGGTCATTTGGAAGTAGTTATATTGGGGCATGAAACGGTAAAGGCGTGGAAACATAATGGTGATACTATTTTCAGCAGGCATATCAATGGGTTATTACCGCAAATAGATTGGGCAGCTAATGTAAATACACCCATTTTAGCTGATGTAGATGGGGATGCTATACCGGATATTGTATTCTGTTGCAATAAATACATTTATGCTTTACACAATGACGGTACTGATATTGTAGGATTTCCAATTATGTCGGATGAAGAATTTCAAGATACTCCTTGTGTTGCAGATATCGATAACGATGGAAGAAATGAGATAATAGCCGGTAGTGAGAAAGATTTGTATGTGTGGAAGACCGAAGGTATTCCTACAGCTATAGAATGGGGTGTTAAGCGTGGTAATCCACAGAATACGGGAGAGTATTTTCCAACAGTTTGTAAACTAATGCTGGTAAATGCCAATGAAACATGGGACGGGGAATCTCCGTGTGGAAATGTGGTATTACAATCGGGACGGCTGGTAATTCCCAATGGGAAAACGATGACCTTGAATAATACTTCATCGGTGATAGTTCGTTCGGGGACTACGCTTGAAGTGGATGGAGGCAATATCTTGAATGCAAGAGTTGTAGTACAGAAGGGGGGAACGATTGTAGTAAAGAACAACGGTGTGATTAAGTTACGTGACAATGCCTGTCTTGAGATAGAAGAGGGAGCGGCAATGGATTTGCCTTACGGAGCTATCGATATACCTTAAATGAGCGTGTAATATCTATAAACAGAATGCGTTAAATGTAAAATTAGCTATTATAAAAAACACAGATTAACGCGAATTTATGCAAAGATTGAATTAAATCTGCGATAATTAGCGTTAATCTGTGTTTTAATGGTTGAAGATACAAGTTGCTTCTATTTTACCTTCAGCCTGTCAAATCCCTCTCCGTATACTCCAATGACGGAACTTTGAGAGATAAACGCATTCGGATCTATATCCTTTACCAACCGGAATATCTCAACCGACTGACGTTTGTAGGCAAGTACCACAAGCACTTTTACATTGTGCTTGCTATACCATCCTATACCATCGAGTACGGTCACTCCGCGGTGGGTCTCTTTGGTTATACGGTCGGCAATCTTTTCGTAGTCTTTAGAGAAAATAAAGAACTGTACGGATTGACGGGCGCTATTTACAATATAGTCCAGAACGAAACCGATGATAAGCAGCGTTACAAAGCCAAATATCACTCTTCGCCAGTCGTTGAAAATGAAATAGCAAGAACTGATGATGACAACGTCACAGATCATGATCATGCGTCCTAAGGTGACATCTTTGTATTTGTTGACGATAGCGGCAATGATATCCGTACCGCCGGTGCTTCCGTTGCAGTTGAATACTACGCCTAAACCTATACCACACATTGCTGCTCCGATCAGGCAGGCCATGAAGTCCTGTCCTTCACCTAATACTTTAGGAGGAACGCCGTCCGCCCCGTTTACCACTAATTGCAGAAACCATAGCAAAAACGTAAGCATAAAGATGGCATACGTGGTTTTGATGCTGAACTTCGGACCGAGTATCTTGATAGCAAAGGTCATCAGTACGGCATTGATGATGAAATACGACCATTGGATGGGAAATCCCGTGGCATAATAGATGATGGCACCAATACCTGTTGTACCCCCGGTGGTAATCTGATACGGGATCAGAAAAGCAGCCCATCCGAGGGCATAACTGAACAATCCGAGTGTGATGAAGATGTAATCTCTGGCTTCCCGCATCACTTCAGCTTTTGTAGGTTTATACATATAGATTTTATTTTAAATCACAACGTTTACAATCTTCTTCGGCACTACAATTACCTTTTTGGGAGTTTTACCTTCCGTCCACTTCTGAGAACGTTCGTCCGCCAATACTTCCGCCTGGATAGCATCACTGGCAGCATCTGCCGGAAACTCCATAGTAAAACGGGCTTTACCGTTGAAAGAGATGGTGTAGTTTACTACGTCTTCCTTCAGGTATTCTTCGTTGAAAGCCGGCCATTGGGCATCGCAGACAGAGGTTGTATTTCCCAATGTATCCCATAGCTCTTCGCATACGTGCGGAGCGAAGGGAGCAAGGACGATTACCAATTTCTCCAATATCTCTTTCTTGCTGCATTTCAGTGTACTGAGTTCATTTACACAGATCATGAATGCGCTTACTGAAGTATTGTAAGAGAATTGCTCAATGTCACTCGTCACTTTCTTAATCAGTTTGTGCAATGACTTCAACTCTTCTTTGGTAGCCGGTTCGTCTGTTACGATATACTCGTCATTACGGTTATAGAACAGTGCCCAGAATTTACGGATAAAGCGGTGCACACCGTCAATACCGTTTGTATCCCACGGTTTGGCTTGTTCTACCGGGCCGAGGAACATTTCGTACATGCGGAGTGTATCGGCACCGTATTTCTCTACAATCATATCCGGGTTCACAACGTTGAACATTGATTTACTCATCTTTTCAACTGCCCAACCACAGATATATTTGTCGTCTTCAAGAATGAATTCTGCCGTTTCAAATTCAGGACGCCATGCTTTGAAAGCCTCCAGATCGAGAATATCATTGGATACGATATTTACATCTACATGGATAGGAGTGACATCGTACTGATCTTTCAGGTTCAGAGAAACGAACGTATTGGTATTCTTGATGCGGTATACAAAGTTACTGCGTCCTTGTATCATTCCCTGGTTTACGAGTTTCTGGAACGGTTCTTCCATTACAGAAACATTGAGGTCATACAGGAATTTATTCCAGAAACGAGAGTAAATCAGGTGTCCGGTTGCATGTTCCGTACCGCCTACATAGAGATCAACGTTCTTCCAGTACTGGCAGATAGCGGGATCAACAAGTGCCTGGGTATTGCGCGGGTCCATATAACGAAGGTAGTATGCGGAAGAACCTGCAAAGCCCGGCATTGTGTTGAGTTCGAGCGGGAAGATCGATATATTATCTATCTTGTCGTTTTCGGTTATGCACTTGTTTACAGTGTCCCATGCCCATTTGGTAGCATGTCCCAATGGAGGTTCACCGGTTTCGGTAGGCAGGAATTTGTCAACTTCCGGCAATTCGAGCGGCAGACAGGCTTCGTCAATCATATAGGGCATACCGTCTTTGTAGTAAACCGGGAAGGGTTCACCCCAATAACGTTGGCGTGAGAAGATGGCGTCGCGTAAGCGGAAGTTAACTTTTACCCGTCCCAGTCCGGAAGTTTGGATATATTCTTTTGTTTTGGCAATGGCTTCTTTTACAGTCAGACCATTCAATACCAGTCCACCTTCGGGGGTACCCGGACGTGGAGAGTTCATCATGATACCTTCTTTGGCATCGAAGCTTTCTTCACTGACATCACAGCCTTCGATCAGCGGACGGATTTCAAGGCCGAAGTGTTTGGCAAACGCATAGTCGCGACTATCGTGTGCAGGTACGGCCATGATAGCTCCCGTACCATAACCTGCCAATACATAGTCACTGATCCATACGGGGATGGCTTCGTTTGTCAGCGGATTGATGGCATAACTTCCGGAGAATACACCGCTTACACTGCGGTCGGCAATACGTTCGCGTTCCGTACGCTTTTTGGTGCGTTCAAGGTAAGCATCTACTTCTGCTTGTTGTCCGGGAGTAGTGAGCTGTGCCACAAGTTCACTTTCGGGGGCAAGTACCATGAAGGTTACACCGAATACTGTATCGGCACGAGTGGTAAAAATGGTGAATTCAATATCAGAGTCTTTCACTCTAAACTGCATTTCGGCACCTTCTGAACGGCCAATCCAATTGCGCTGAGTTTCTTTCAGAGAATCTGTCCATTCTACAGTGTCCAGACCATCGAGCAAACGTTGGGCATAAGCAGATACACGGAGACACCACTGGCGCATTACCTTTTGGATAACCGGAAAACCACCGCGTTCGGAAACACCGTCTACAACTTCATCGTTGGCAAGTACTGTTCCCAGATCCGGGCACCAGTTCACCATGGTGTTGCCCAGGTAAGCGATACGATAATTCATCAGGATTTCCTGCTGCTCTTTTTCACTTTTTGCTTTCCACTCGTCGGCAGTAAAGCTGAGTTCCTCACTACAAGCAACGTTCATACCTTCTGTTCCGTAGATTCCGAAAGCCTGGATAAGCTCTTCGATAGGGCGTGCCTGCTGTTCATCGTTACAATAATAGCTATTGAACATTTTCACAAACGCCCATTGTGTCCAATGATAATATTCCGGATCACACGTACGTATTTCGCGGTTCCAGTCAAAAGAGAACCCTATTTTATCCAATTGCTCCCGATAGCGGTCGATATTCTTTATGGTTGTAATAGCAGGGTGTTGCCCTGTCTGGATAGCATACTGTTCGGCAGGCAGGCCATATGCGTCATATCCCATAGGATTCAGTACATTGAAACCTTGCAGGCGTTTGTAGCGGGCGTAAATGTCCGAAGCAATATATCCCAGCGGATGTCCTACATGTAGTCCTGCTCCCGACGGATAAGGAAACATATTCAGCACATAGAATTTTTGTTTCGATTCATCTTCCTTCACCTGGTAGGTTTTACTTTCTACCCACCGTTTTTGCCACTTCTTTTCAATATCCCTGAAATTATATTCCATAGCGATAATCCTTTTGTTTATAGTGATTTATTATGTTATTTCATTAATTGGGAACAAATTTACGGGATTTGTCTCAAACTACCTAATATTTGTTTGGGTATTCCTAAGAGGCTTGTCAGTTTGTTTATAGAGCATATATCGTCTCATATTCAGTCCTCAAAGAACGGAGTTTAAGAACCAAATTAAAGAACCGATTCAAAGAACAAGGCTATGACAGGACAGGTATTTATTAATGAAATTGTAAAAGCTAGTTTTAATCTACGCCAACCTAAAAGTAAGAGGCCAACTAACATTTATTTGATAGTACGTATAAATCGGAAACAGGCTAAATTGCCGACTGGAGTAAAAGTATATCCCGAACATTGGAATATCAAGAAACAAGAAGCGTATATAAGCTGTCGTCTGACAGAATCTGATAATATAAATAATACTATTGCCAATAAAAAGTTATTAGAACTAAAAAATCAATTTGAAGAATTTAAACGTTATCTTTGCGATAATCCGAGTACGTTAGAAAATTGCTGGGAATTATTAAGGAAATACATATACAAAGATTCTGATATGCGAAGAAGTAAAAAAATAAATGCAATGCACTGGTTAAGAAATGCTATTGCTAATGATAAAACAATCAAAACTTCAGGTGAACGTAAAGGAGCATCGACAATGGAAACGTATTTAATTGTATTAAAAGATTTCCAAACTTTTCTAAAAGAAAAAGGTCAAGATACTATCAGTTTTGACGATATAAATCTGGCATTAATTAAAGAGTATGAAACATACTTATTTAATAAAAAAGTTAAGGGAGAACGAACTACCGCAACAAGTACTGTAGGCAATAAGTGTGTGCAACTTATTAGTATAATTAAAAGAGCAGAGCCTTATAATTTAATAGATATACATGAAACTAAATTGGATAAATACACTAAGCCCAAAAGTAGACAGGGAGATGAGAATGAAATATCTTTATCAGAAGAAGATATCAATAAAATACATTCCCTTAAACTTTCTGATAGAGAAGAAGTTGTTAGAGATATTTTTATTCTACAATGTTGGACGGGGCAACGTTTCAGTGATATGACATCATTAAATCAAGGGCTCGTAAAAAATACTAATGAAGGGCAAATATTGGAAATTGTTCAAACAAAAAGAACCCATAGGGTAGTAATTCCACTCTTTCCTGTAGCTCTAGAAATACTGAAAAAATATGGTTTTAATTTGCCCGAGATTTCTAAAAATACTATGTTGAGGTATTTGAAAAAAATCGGTTTAAAAGCTGGCCTTACAGAAGAACACATTGTGACAGAAGACAGAGGAGGGAAAGTCACTAATTCAGTCAAACAACGTTGGGAACTAATAGGTACTCATACCGCACGGCGGTCTTACATAAGCAATATGCTCAAACGTGGTTATGATAGTCACCTGTTGATGAAAATCACTGGACATACTACTGAAGAAGCGTTCAAGAGATACGTTAAGGTCAGTTCGGGGGATGTTGCATCACTGATCCTTAAAACGGAAGCAGATCGAGTGAAACATGAACTTCCCAAAGAGCTTTCTCAAGAAAGTAATGTCCCAATGAATAGTAATCAGACACTAAAGATAATAAAGGAAGGAATCGAAGAAGGCATAAAACCGTTAAAAAAAGAACTGTCTGATATAAAAGAAGTCATACAGTATATAACCATTAATAAAAGAAGCATACGGCCTGTCAATGCTCGTAGACTCATTGCTATGGTGGTTTCTTTAGAAAAAGATAATACTCCCGCTCAAACGATCATCAATATGTTAGAGGCATCAGGTATCATAGGGTCAGTAAGCGTCACAATGACAGGCGGACAGTACTTTCCAATGCAAAATATGAATGAACAGGTATTGGATGAATTAAAGAGTATAGCTGCAGAACTGGAAGATCCAGATAATATAAAATAAATAACAGAGAACTAATAATCCTTACCTTGATATTTATGAGAATTCAGTTTATCGTGTTCTAAAATCAATATAGGGAAATTGTATTTCTACTAAAAAACTACAAGAAGAAAGAACCAAGAAAAAAGTTCAGCATTAGATTAGCTATATATTAAATTAAAAATTATTTTTGCAAACGTTTTTTTATTTCATTTCGTTCTAATATTATGTACAAGATTTTTCATGGCTTCCATTTAGTTGAAGCTTATCAGGACCTAAAGAAAGCTAAACGGTTAGCAAAAAATCAGACAGTGGCCCGATGTATAAAGTTAACCATAGCTATTACCCTTTCCCTTATTTTGTGGTTCCTCCCCATTAATACATTTGGGGTAGAAGGTTTAACTGTTATAGAACAAAGACTTATTTCTATTTTTATTTTTGCCACTCTCATGTGGGTATTCGAAGCTATCCCAGCATGGACTACTTCCGTTCTAATCGTTGTATTACTATTGCTTACCGTTTCCGATAGTAGTTTATGGTTCTTAACTCAGAGCATTCCTGCAGAAGAATTAGGACAAACTGTCAAATATAAGTCTATTATGCACTGTTTTGCCGATCCTATCATCATGCTGTTTATAGGTGGATTCATTCTTGCTATCGCAGCAACCAAAAGTGGATTGGACGTATTGTTAGCACGAGTCATGCTAAAACCTTTCGGAACACAATCACGATATGTACTATTAGGATTTATACTCGTTACAGCCGTATTCTCAATGTTTCTTAGCAATACAGCTACAGCTGCCATGATGCTTACTTTTCTGACCCCCGTATTAAAAGCACTTCCGGCAGATGGAAAAGGAAAAATAGGATTAGCTATGGCCATTCCTGTGGCTGCTAATATAGGTGGTATGGGAACTCCTATCGGTACACCACCTAATGCCATTGCTTTAAAATACTTGAATGATCCGGAAGGATTGAACTTGAATATCGGTTTTGGAGAATGGATGAGTTTTATGTTGCCTTATACCATAATAGTATTATTTATCGCTTGGTTTATACTCTTACGACTGTTCCCATTCAAACAAAAGAGTATTGAGCTGCAAATCGAAGGCGAGGCAAAGAAAGACTGGCGTTCCATTATTGTTTATATCACCTTTGCTATAACAGTTTTATTGTGGATGTTTGATAAATTTACAGGAGTAAACTCCAATGTAGTGGCGATGATTCCGGTAGCTGTATTTTGTATAACAGGTGTTATTACCAAACGCGATTTGGAGGAGATCAGTTGGAGCGTACTTTGGATGGTAGCCGGTGGCTTTGCATTGGGCGTAGCCTTACAAGAGACTGGACTGGCTAAGCATATGATTGAAGCCATCCCATTCAGTACATGGCCTCCTGTACTAATGATTGTCGGTTCTGGACTGATCTGCTACGCTATGGCAAACTTTATTTCCCATACTGCTACTGCAGCTTTACTTGTTCCTATTCTCGCTATTGCCGGAATCAGTATGCGTGAAAACCTGTCATCATTAGGAGGCGTAGAGACTTTATTAATTGGAGTGGCAATCGGATCATCACTAGCAATGATATTACCAATTAGTACACCACCTAATGC